>DYSA01000779.1 GCA_020726425.1 Fibrobacter succinogenes
TCTTCGTATACACACGTCTATTCAGGCGTGTCCAATCTTTTCATTTTTTCTCCATACGTCACACAAGATACTGCTATCGTCACACTTGATCGATACAGTAACGACTATCCCGGTCTGGGGGAAAAATGAATCATTCAAAAAGCGGATTTTCAATCGTTGAAATAATGGTATCTATGGTAATTCTCTCCATAGTAATGCTTGTTATGTCCAACGTGATTATTGTCAGTAGTCTCGAACACAGCGCCGCTCAAGGCAAAGATGACGGAGAATTTGTCGCTCGCCAGAAACTCAACGAACTGCAAAATCCCAGTTCAACCATTCCCGTTGGTGGAACAATCGATGACTATCCGTACAAGGGAATTCACTACAAAGTGGTATGGACACTCTCTTCAACCACACCAATTCTCGCTACTGTAGAAGTAGAATGGACTACCGACGGTCGTCAGCGCCGTTGCGAAGTAGCGGGATATCTCGAAGCATCCAACGCCTGTGCGGAGATTTCTCCCAATACAGATCCTTCACTCAAACTGTTTACCCTCGCTTCGACACCGGTAGAGATTACCAACTGGATAGTTCCCGCTAGTCATTTAACACAGGCCAATAGTAGCATTTGTCGTCTCAAGGGGATTGACCCTGACACAACAAATGGTGATGCTGTGACATTGTCACTTCCTTCCGGCGCAGACAATGCAAAGTTTAGTATAAGTGGCGATACACTCAAGACCAAAGTGGCATTTAATACCGCAGGTGAGCCATTCCAGGTAAAAGTTCAAGTACTAGACTGTCGAAACAATGTAGACGGAACCTATGAAAAACAGTTTACTGTGCAAGTAGGAGCGGTCAATGACAAGCCGAAAGCGCCGAATCCTCAGAACACCTTTACCGTTGCAGAAAACACCGCAGTTCAGACCGGTACGCAAAAAGTGGACTCTCTAAAAACTGACGAACTCTTTTCAGGGCTCGAATGGAGCAGTACCAACAGCTCACCGTTTACCGTGGAG
>DYSA01000780.1 GCA_020726425.1 Fibrobacter succinogenes
AAAATGTTGTTCGCAATTTCTGCGGGCTTTCCAAAGGCGGTAAACGGGTGAACTTTCAAAACATGTTTGCTTTCAATCTCATTCACACCTTCGTCAGCGTACTTGTCGAGCAAATTATTGAGCACCGCCTGAGCGGTTTCGCTGTACTTGGTGAAGTAGTTCCGCTTTTTGACATTTTCAGCCCGCTCTTTTCGAGTGAGAGCTGGCTGATCAAAAACGACATGGCAGATCAGATCGAACGGATCCATATCTTTGCCGACCTCTTCAAACAGAGCTTCCCAGATCACACCCTCCGAAGCAAGTTCTTCAATTATCGCCTGCTTCTTTTCTGCACTGTTCCACCGTTTGATAAACTCATCGAGCGTAACACACTGCTTTTGAACAGTTTTCTTGGTATAATCCTTGAACGATTCGGTCACCAGTTTTCCATCGGAATCATAGTACTGCACTCGCTCGGCGATCTTATGAACCGTCACACCAGACACATGATACTTACTCGGCTTTTCGGAAACAGGAGTGATCGGACCGTCTTCGCCATTGGGCTTTGGTTCGTAAGTGGGATGATCGATGTCGATGATCGGTTTATCAGATCCTGATTCGACTTCATCTTCGGTCGTGTTAAACTCATCGATGAAAGAGTCATCTTCATCATCCATGATTTCATCCGGTGTCGTCGTGAGAATCTTCACCGCTTCACCATCGAATCGAGGATCGGCAAAGTTCTCTGTCGCCTTTTTGAAATCGAGAATCGTGAACCAGAGTTTGTTGTATTTATCATCGATTCGTGTTCCACGGCCGACAATCTGTTTGAACTTGGTCATAGAGGTAATTGTCTGATCAAGCACAATGAGCTTGCAGGTTTTCGCATCGACGCCAGTGGTCATCAGTTCCGAAGTCACGGCAATCACCGGATAGGGCTTTTTCGGATTGATAAAACTGTCCAGTTGAGATTTCCCGATAGCGTCATCACCGGTAATTTTCATGACATACTTTTCGTTTTT
>DYSA01000158.1 GCA_020726425.1 Fibrobacter succinogenes
CAAAACCGGGACTACGATTTTGGAATTGCCTTGGTGGATGACTGCTCTATCGATGGTTCAATCGAGCAGATACTCAAACACCTCGAAGGAAGTGACGTTGACGTCTGTGTCGTAACGAACAAGAATCGCAACTATGCTGCGCGCAATTTCTACAATGTCATTAACTTGTATACTACCAACGACGAGTCAGTGATCATGGAACTAGACGGCGATGACTTCCTGAACGGAACCGAAGTGCTTGAAACATTGGATCGCTATTACTCTGCCGGTGCCCTAAAAACCAACGGCTCGTACAAAATGTTCCCCGATGGGCAAGAGTTCATGGACGAAGAGGCTGTGAAGCGCAATCACGCGTTGATGGATTACGCAAACCCGTGGAATCTAGACAAATGTAACGCATGGTTGCACCTTCGAACCAGCAAGCGAAAACTGCTTCGCGCGGTGGAGATCAACCACTTCCTCGATCGGAACACCCACAGTTGGCTTCCTGATCGCCACGATGCGGCTATCCAACCTCGTGTGATTGAGCTTTCTGAAGGCAAGTCTGTATTTGTAAATGAGATAATCTACAACTATGACATCTCTGGAGACAATCACGACCACGACAACGGCCAGTGGGAAGAGGAGTATCTCAAACTTTTTGCTCACATCGATAAGATTTACCATCCACTGATTTTAGCAGAATAAGGAGCCTTGTGAATACGCTTCTACCGTATTTAAGAATGGTGTGGTTTCCCACGGCAATGGCCAGTGGGATTTCCCTCCTCATCGCGATTATGCTCTTTGCAAATCCGTGGGTTGCAAAAATCGTCTATGAAGATCTCGTTAAAACATTTGATGAAAAGCAGATAAGTGCGGTTTTGATCGGGCTGGTACTTTTGGCTCTGGGCACGACGATTCTGGAATTGATTCGCCATGCCGTGCAATCGCACATGAAAGCGGCGATTATTCGAACCATTCGCCTCGAAATGATGGACGATATTTTCAACTATCCATACTCCTTTGTTTCCAAAGAAGATACGGGCGGAATCGTCCAGAGAATCATGATTGAAGTTGAACTTTTAGCAGACCTCGTTTCGAAAATGGGGGTGATTGCTATTTCCGTTGTTCAGCTTATCGTTATCTATTTGATTCTCTTTATGATGGAACCAAAAGTCTTTTTCCTTGTAGTTTTATTAACCGTTCTCAATCTGCTGTGGAACTGGCTTTGGAAACAACCACTTCAACATTTGAACAACCGAATCGGCGTGGGAAGCGGCAATCTCTACTCTGATAGCCGGCACTTCTTTAAGTCGGTAAAACAGATCAAATGTTTCAATACCTACGGCCACTACAGTCTCCTGTTTGAATCATCACTGTTCAACTTGAAAAATCGCATGGTTCGTCGCGATTTCATCAATTCTCTATTAAAGCAGGGCGCATTTATTCAGGTGAGCCTCGGTACGACTCTCCTAATCGCCCTCGTTTTTTTTGGAGTTAAAAGCGGATCAATGTCTCTTGGTCAGTATGTATTTCTCGGAATGTTAGTTGGTTACACCGCTCCTCCTATTATCGCAATCGCTCAGTTTTTCAGCAGTTGGCAGATTGGGATTGTGGCGGTGAAACGGATGGATCAGATCAAGGGTCTTGAACGCGAAAAAAGTGGATCCCATCCCTTTACAATTCTCAGCGACGGCATCCGGTTCAACAACGTATGGTTCGCGTATGACCAAGAAAACTGGGTACTTAAGGGATTAAATTGCCATATTCCTGCGGGAAAGCACGTGGCTCTTGTGGGCTCTTCAGGGTCGGGAAAGTCAACGATTATCAACAATCTTCTGCGACTCTATTTCAACAACAAGGGAACAATCTCCGTCGATGGCATTTCACTCGATGACGTGGATCTGAAAAGTTTCCGTTCTGCCCTTGGATACATTCCTCAATGGCTTTATATGTTCGAAGGAACTCTTCGACAAAACATTGATGTTCATAACCGATACGATGACAAAACGATCATGGAAGCGTGTCGTCTTGCCCGAGTTGATGACCTGATCACCAAAACTCCTCAAGGGCTTGACTACACCGTTGCTGAATTTGGTTCAAATCTCTCTGGCGGTGAACGGCAACGACTTGCGTTGGCTCGAGCACTGGTCAACAATCCCCGAATTTTGCTTCTCGACGAACCGACCTCGGCGGTGGATCCTGAAACTGAACGCAAGATATTGGAAAACATCGATATCCTTCGTCAATTAAAGCCCGATCTAACTATCATAACCGTATCTCACAACTACAACTTGGTGAAAAATTGCGATCACATTTTGGTTTTGGATCAGGGAGTTCTTCTCGAAGAAGGATCGCCAGACGAACTGGTGCACAAAAACGGATCGTTCTGCCAGCTGTTCCATCTAGGATGAAAATTACGAATCAACGAAAAAGGCTGTTTGATGAAAATTAAAGTCTCACCCAAAGTATCCGACCTCGTACTGGAACTCACCGTTCTCGCGGTAACTCTTGTCGTGATAGTAACCTTTGGAGCTATTGCCTTTATAGGATTTCTCTATCCTTTCCCGACCTACCGATATTTCCCCGCCACGGTGGAGTTTCAAAATGAAATTCCCGTAGCAGTTGAAGATGGCGGATTGATCACGGATATACTCGTGACGGATCACGCAGCGGTCGAAGAGGGACAGCCGGTGATCCGATTAAGTAACTCTCAGAATATCAAAGATTCACAGGTGATGAACGTGGAGATTTCCAAAGCTCGTGCGCAGCTTGCCAAGACCAAAGAGTTGGCCGATCTGGGATCCGTTTCGCCTATTACGGTTCGCGAACAAGAACTAGCCGTGAAAAGCCTCACCGTTCGTCGCAATCAAATGTCGGAAAAGGTTGTACGGGCGCCATTTAGCGGGAAAATTTATTTCAATTGCGATGCGGATGAATTGCGTGGACAGTTTGCGTATGTCGGTCAAACAGTGGGATATATCTATCCGTCGGATCATAAAATTCTTAAAATATCCACATCGACCGGAGACTTCCGACGATTCCAGAACAACTCGGTGATCAAACTATTTTCCCGCGAACTGGATCAAAAACGGAAACAGATGAAAGGGGTTCTTTACCGCAAAGAGATCAACCGCGAAAGTGATGAACTCCTTCTTTACGGAAACGTCACAACTGGTTACGACGATTTTTCTGAATACGGTGCCGGAAGTCAAATCAATGTGGGAATTTTGGTGACAAACAAAAGTCTGTTCGAAGCATTTTTTGGGTATGATCTCTACGCCTCATTAGCAGAAAAGTACAACATGAAATTCTTTGAACCACTGAACCGTTTTATTCTCTGGGTTCAGGAGTGAACATGACAACACTTACGAAAACAGCGCCTACACGTATCGCTCTGTTTATTGCCTGTTTCGCGCATGTATCCTTTGCTCAATCGCCTATTACTCAGGTTTTGACCGTACTATCGAGTCGAACTGATGCCGCATACCGATATCAAAGCGATGCCACGTTGGGGTACGAAATTCGGCGCGATCAACTTCTGAACAGCAAAACAATCGGCGTAACTCCTACCCTTTTTTCCACGCCACGAGCTCTCTCAGATGGCGTGCTTCGCTACGGTACAACAGCTAGTTATAACTCTTCTCGCGCAAATAGTTCACTTTCGTTCCTCTCTGGAGATGAACCGGTGCAGACCGCATCTGCACAATTTCTCTATACGATTATTTCAGATACAAAACGACGAGTCGGGCAGATCGATTCACTGATTTTACTCACGCAAGCCAAAGCAAATCTCACGCGTGAAGCGATTCTTTTTACTGATTTTAAGGCGATTATCAACAATCGAGTTACCCATGATCATCTCGCACAAGAACGGGTCATTCGCTCGAACATATCCGTGCGAGCAACGGAGTTTCTCGATCGACTTCAGAAAATGGTCGCCACCGGTGCTCTTCCGCGGAATTCACTCCAAAATCTACAACTCTTCATCCAAAACAACACTCTTAGAAATCAAGCTATTGAACTTGAACAGTCGCTACTTCTCGGAACGGTGGCGTATCAATACGGTATCGATTCTGCGCTATTTTCGGCGATCGATGTGTCGAAACTGATCGCGTCTTCTGATCTCGCAATAGGTTCCCAGATAAATGATTACAATTGGCGTATCGATTCACTCAACAACGCAATTCAACTGCAGAGTGCCCGCGAACAGGGCAGTGATTCGTGGAGAGTCAGTGCCGGTGGTGGCATTAGCTTTACCGATCCTACTGAACCGTCGCTCTACACAACCAGTGCAATAGCCCAAGTACAGTATACCTTTCACAAGCGAGCACTTCCCGAACTCACTCCTCTAAAAAAGGCACCTCGCTGTGATCTTCCGGCCAGCGATGACGAGCGTTTATCCGCCTATGAAAAATCGTCCTCTGATCAAGAACAGCTTGCTTTTCAATGGATTAAATCGGCTCTGGATAGAATCAACCTCGGGCAATCAAGTGGCATTTATGAAATTTCAGATAATTTGGTAACTATTCAAAATCAAAAACTTACCTATCTCACTCTGAAAACAACCTATCTCAATCGGGAACTTCTTCAACTGAGATCACTGGATCAGCTTTCTGAAGAATTGCGAGGATCGCGATGAACTTTCTCTATCTTTTGCGATATACTCCTTCGCTTCGCCATGCGCTCATCCCGTTAGTTACAATGGTGCTTCTCTCCTGTGCAAAAGTGTTCTATATCTTTTTGAATCTGCTTGTTATGCCCGCAGTTTTCGATCGTCTCTTCGTTAGTTTTGACATCTGGGTGTTGCTGAAAATTCTTACACTCTTGCTTCTTCTCCTTGGATTTACACTCTTTCTCGATGTGATGATTGAAACGGTGGGTTCACACCTTCATTTTAAAATCTCATCTCGAATCAAAGTGAAACTGGTAAACAAGGCACTTCGCTTTCCTTTCAGCTTTTACAACGATAGTAACTCCGGAGAAATGTCAAAACTGATCGTTCGCGATACCGATTCGGTCGCTCTGGGACTTAAAGAGCTGGTCATGACCGGAACCAATGCGGTTCAAATTGTTCTCATGGCGATAGGATGTTACTTTATTGCACCGTGGTACCTTAAAATCTATGCGGTTATGATTGTTATCTATTTTGGCTGGAACATATTCTGGAAACCGATCTACTTTGCGATCGCCGAAAAATATGGACGAATCAACACAGAATCGTATGGATTTTTATGGGGATCCATCGGGGCATTTCGCGAAGTAAAAATTCTTGGCCTCGAACGGTCAAAAATGGAAGATTTTGGTGATATTCAGGGGCGCCAGAAACACACACTGTGGTTCCATGACATTCTTAACTACATGATAATGTTCCTCAATCAACCGCTCGGATCGTTGGGATATGCGATCATTCTGTACATCGTTCTCCTGAAAGTTCAAGGTGGTGAATATTCGCTCGGGATGATGTCCGCGTTCACCTCCGTGGTTTACCTCCTATTAACGCCTATCGTGAACATAACGCTCTGTTTTACAGGGATTCAAACCGGAATGGCGGGAGCAAAACTGCTCAAGGAACTCAATCACACCAAGGCAGAACCAAGCGGAAAAGTGAAATGCACAGGAATCACTGGCGATATCGTTGTGAGCAATCTAAATTTTGCATACAATCCCGACCGACCGATTTTGAAAGGTATAAACCTCGTCTTCCCCAAAGGAAAACACGTTGGAATTGTTGGACATACGGGATGCGGAAAATCGACACTGCTCTCGCTGATACTGAAACTTCACCACCACTACGAAGGTGAACTAACTATCGGTGGCGTTCCTGTTCGCACATTTGAAAATGACTCTTTACGAGATAAAATTTCCTATTTGGGACAAGATTCGCTCTGTTTTCTCGGCTCGG
>DYSA01000159.1:0-1795 GCA_020726425.1 Fibrobacter succinogenes
ATTTCGTAGTAACATCAGCCTGGGCCATAGCAAGAAGCTTTTTAGAAGCTTCAGGATTTGCTTTTGCAAGGATACGGTAACGGTTTTCACCCAATGCAAACTCTTCAAGCGGCATAGATGGCGCTTTCGAGTCAAGCGTAAGTGGGTTTTTACCTTCAGCCGCCGCAGCAGGAGAGTAACGGTACAGAGGCCAGTGACCTGATTTTACCGCTTTATCCTGTTCGCGGATACCGTTGGTCATGTTGATACCGTGCGCCACACAGTGTGAGTACGCAAGAATCAATGATGGACCATCGTGAGCTTCTGCTTCGATCATCGCTTTTACAACCTGATTAGGGTTAGAGAGTGAGACTTTCGCAACATATACATATCCGTAAGACATGGCAATCATACCCATATCTTTTTTCGCGATAGCTTTACCACCAGCAGCGAACTTAGCAACAGCTCCCATAGGAGTTGCTTTAGAAGACTGACCACCAGTGTTTGAGTACACTTCGGTATCCATCACGAGAACGTTTACGTTTTTGCCAGAAGCAAGAACGTGGTCAAGACCACCGTAACCGATATCGTATGCCCAACCGTCACCACCAAATGCCCACACTGATTTTTTCACGATGTAATCAGAGAGAGATACAAACTCTTTGCAAAGTTCATCGGTACATTTTTCAGCCGCAGTTCTTGCTACGAGAACTTTTTCACGAACAAGTTCGATGTCTGCCTGTGAAACCTGTGGAAGCTCGAGAGCTTCTTTAAGTGCCGCAGTAGCTGTTGCATCGATACAACCTGCAGCGATAACCTGTGCCGCATAGTCACGAGCACGTTCTGCAAATTTGTCAACAGTCATGCGCATACCGAATGCAAGTTCCGCGTTGTCTTCAAACAATGAGTTGTTCCAAGCTGGTCCACGGCCGTCAGCACGTTTGGTATATGGAGTTGTAGGAAGGTTACCACCGTAGATCGATGAACAACCAGTTGCATTAGCAATGATTGCACGGTCACCGAAGAGCTGTGAAACGAGTTTCACATACTGTGTTTCACCACAACCTGCACAAGCACCAGAGAATTCAAAGAGCGGTTTAACGAATTGCGAACCTTTAAGTGTCGATACGTCATTTTTCTCAAGAGCAAGTTCTGGAAGGTCGAGGAAGAATTCCCACTCTTTTTCAGAGTTATCGCGCATCTCATCAGTAAGAGCGACCATTTTGATCGCTTCTTTTGCTTTCGCAGGACACTCTTCAACACAGAGTCCACAACCGGTACAGTCATAAGCAGAAACTTGAAGTGTATACGTCATACCCGCAAGTTCTTTTCCTTTTGCGGCTGTTGAAAGGAATGAAGTTGGTGCACCATTAAGTGCGTCACCTTCATATACTTTTGGACGAATACATGCATGAGGACAAACGAAGGCACAACGGTTACACTGAATACATGATTCAGATTTCCAAACGGGGATATGAACTGCGATATTACGTTTTTCATACTGAGTTGTACCAGACATCCACTTACCATCAACAGGCATCTGTGACACTTTTACTTTGTCACCTTCCTGAAGAAGGAGCTGAGAAGTAACTTCTTTTACGAAATCAGGAGCATTGTCCGGAACCGCTTTGAGAGCAACGATAGGGTTAGTAACCGCATCGTATTTTACTTCATGAATATTAGTAAGTGCGGCATCTACTGCAGCATAGTTCATATCAACGATCGCATCACCTTTTTTACCATAGGTCTTTTTGATCGCGGCTTTAATTGCTTCGACAGATTTTTCTTCAGTCATAATACCGGAGATTTTGAAGAA
>DYSA01000159.1:1895-5852 GCA_020726425.1 Fibrobacter succinogenes
GGAGCACGGATTGGTTTTGGTCCGAAACGAAGGTGAGACGTGGTGATTGTACCAGCCTTTTTCGAGTCGTATACAAAGTAACCCTGTGTATAGTTTTCAGTGTAATCACCGATGATTTTGATCGAGTTTTTGTTAGCACCAACGGTACCATCAGAACCGAGACCGTAGAACATCGCGCGGTATACATCATCACCTTCAGATGAGAAATCGTGATCCCATTCAAGTGAAGTGTGCATAACATCATCGTAAATACCGATAGTAAAGCGGTTTTTAGGTTCAGGCTGATCGAGGTTGTCGAATACAGCTTTTACCATCGCCGGAGTAAACTCTGCAGATCCAAGACCATAACGACCACCAACGGTACGTGGCCAGTTGGTGAAAGATGCAATTTTCAATTCTTGCATTTCGCCGATAGCGGTGCGAACGTCCTGATAGAGTGGTTCACCAAGTGAGCCCGGTTCTTTAGTACGGTCGAGAACTGCGATTTTTTTCACAGATGCAGGAAGTGCTTCAACCATTTTGCGAGCATCGAATGGACGGAACAGACGAACTTTTACAAGTCCAACTTTTTCGCCAGCAGCTACCATGAAATCAACTGCTTCATGCACAACTTCTGCACCAGATCCCATAATGATGATGATTTTTTCTGCATCAGCAGCACCAACATATTCAAACAATTTATACTTACGGCCAGTGAGTTCACCGAATTTATCCATCTGTTTCTGAACGATTTCAGGAACTGCAGCGATAAATGGGTTTACAGTTTCACGACCGGTGAAGTATACGTCTGGGTTCTGAGCGGTACCCATGATCTGAGGACGGTCAGGTGAAAGTCCACGAGCACGGTGAGCACGAACGAGGTCATTGTCTATCATAGATTTCATATCGTCAAACGAAAGCTCTTCGATTTTCTGGATTTCGTGAGAAGTACGGAAACCATCGTAGAAGTGTACAAAAGGAATACGTGATTCAAGCGTCGCAGCCTGAGAAATCAACGCAAAGTCCTGTGCTTCCTGTACAGAGTTAGATGAAAGCATTGCCCATCCACACTGACGAACAGCCATAACGTCTGAGTGATCGCCAAAGATCGAAAGACCCTGACACGCAATCGAACGTGCTGTTACGTGGAATACTGTTGGAGTCAATTCCCCTGCAATTTTATACATATTAGGAATCATAAGGAGAAGACCCTGTGACGCGGTAAACGTCGTGGTCATTGCACCAGTACAAAGTGCGCCATGCACTGCACCAGAAGCTCCACCTTCAGACTGAAGTTCATCAACCTGTGGGATCGATCCCCAGATATTTTTTTCTTTTCTCGCAGATTTTTCGTCCGAGATTTCTCCCATGGGTGAGGAGGGGGTAATCGGATAGATTGCAATCGTTTCATTTGTAGCGTGAGCTACATGAGCCGTTGCCGAACAACCATCATGGGGCGCCATTTTTTTCGCCATTAAGATACTCCTGGTTCGAGTAGTTGGTAGTAGAAGCCTGACAGATCATATCAGACCCCATAGTTTGGGGTAAAAATATATTCCTTACCTCATTCATCGGTGAATTAAATCACAATCTTATCGACATAGATATCTGCAATTAAATTATTGGGTTAGAATAGTAAAAGGCACCAAGTTTTAGCTTGATGCCTTGTGGAAACAGTGTTGTAGTTGCCTACACTTCTTACTTTGCTGGTTTCCAAAAGAGAAAGAGTTTCTTAATGTTAAAGGCAAATGCACTAAATGAAAATCGAATTAGTTGTTCTGTTATGAACAATAACTCATTGGGAGGAATCATCTTTATTGACTCTTTAAACGGTACCGCCTTGTGAAGTTTAAGCGTCGCAGTTCTGATCCATTCGAGACTCATTTCGTTGCGCATCCAGTATTTGCTAAGATCACCCATAGCATTAAGCCAACGTACTCCACCATCCCATTTGCCTTCACTTTTAATGAAGTACAGTGAAAAAGCACCGATGATCCGCTGGAAGTGCATTGTTTCAATATCGCGAAGGCTTTTTGCTACGCGATCAAGAGCTTTTTGATCCAGCCGATTTGCTTTAAACGTACGGGTGATTTCTGCTGAAAACGGTTTTACTTGACGAAGGATTTCATTGAATCCCATTCCACATCCATCGGGATTGAGCATCCCTGCAGCTCCCCAGAA
Source organism: Fibrobacter succinogenes (assembly GCA_020726425.1). GTDB lineage: Bacteria > Fibrobacterota > Chitinivibrionia > Chitinivibrionales > Chitinivibrionaceae > JAIFMU01. Next base: position 4,056 of record DYSA01000159.1, read on the forward strand.
GATGACATTGTCAAGAGCGTATTTTTTTAGAATTCCTGATGGAATTGAGCCGGCAAGTGGCTGGATAATTTCGGCATTGGGGAATTCAGACTGAAGTACATCCTCAAACTGTTTTTTCAGGTCTGATGGGTTGCCAAAAGTGTTGTTCTGGCCCTTGAAAATGTAGAAATTTGTTTCGGTGTCATTATAGGGATGCACGCCGACATAGGTGTTATTGTCATCATTAAGAGGGTAGTACTCAATGCGTGTCGGGCGTTCGAGGGAAGGAACTTGAATACGAGCACCGTAAATAACCCAGGCATCTACTCTTCGAACGAGTTTGTTTTGTTCAACAATTTTAGAACGGCCCGTTGCATCAATAAGAAGTTTTGCGCGATATTGACCTTTGTCTGTTGTGACAACCACTCCGTCGGATTCTTTCTTGTAATCCTTAAAACACTCATGGTGAATGAGTGCACCATTGTTTTTGGCGCGCTGAAGCCAGATTTGCATCACTTTGTTGTGATCTAAAACGACACAGCAGTCTTTCATGTCATGTTTGTAAGAAGGAGCCACAAAATGAAGGTGATCGCTGCTAAAAGCGACAGCTTCTTCAAGCGAATGTTCCGCAACTCGATCAGCATAAGTGTACCACGTAGCTGAAGTTGTTCCGGGAACTTTTTTTTCCAGCACAAGCACTGAGTGAGTTTTACTTAATTCCGTTGCAGCAGAAAGCCCCGCTGGGCCTCCTCCGGCAATTATTATATCAAAAGTTTCCATGTCAAATCCTAAAAGAAATTTACAAAGGCAAAAGACAAAATACAAAATACTTAATTTCACTTACTTTATGGGTAACTACTCAGGTGGTTTCCTAATCTAAAGTTTGCTCCAGAACTCGTTCCAAGCGTCCTCGCTTGGAATGCCGCGTTCGAGGCTCCAGCCTCGCGTCACGACAGTGAGGCTGAAGCCTCAAGCTGTGTGTAACAGGTCTGGAAACCTGTTACGACTGTTTATGCCAAGTTCATTGATTGTAATGTGCCTGAGTAGTTACCTTTATGGGAAAGATAACAGACTTCAAAAGCGAATGCTACTGTTGACTTTGCATAATTTTGAATTCAATTCGTCGATTCAACTCTCTGCCGGAAATAGTTTCGTTGTCGGCAATAGGATCATTTGGCCCAAATGATTTTATGGTAATGCGCTGGGAAGAGATACCCTGTGAAATTAAGTAGTCGCGAATTGATGTTGCTCGAGCAAGTGAAATTTCGAAATTTGTTTCGTATGTTCCAGAATCATCGGTGTAACTACACAATTCTAACGACGTCGTCTGCACCTGTAAGAGTCTGTTGAGAAGCGGTGTAAGCCCATTGATTGCACCCGTAGTTAACTCTGTAGTGCCTGATTTAAATGTGACACCGCGTAAAATGTTTGTCGTATCTACGGGAGATATAAGTATTTGTGATGTAGAGTCTGGGCAACCGTCAAAGTCGTCGATTCCATTGATGATTTCTTGTAGTGTTAAACACGAATCGAACTGATTAGGAATTCCATCTACATCGTCATCGATTCGATTGGAATTGTAATCGTAGTGATATAAATCTCTGAAAACAGGGATAGATGCAATTTTTTTGAAATTTCTCTTCTCTTTTTGGTTTTGAAGAGAACTGCCCCAAAAGTGGTTTCCTGTTGTAATTCCCACAGTGATGCCAAAAGCAAAAGTTGGATCGACTGCAAATTTCATATTCTCAACGAGTACTGCTTTTGAACCGATGCCAAAAGTAAAATCAGTGCGAATATCGATTTTTTTTTGTGAAGAAA
>DYSA01000160.1 GCA_020726425.1 Fibrobacter succinogenes
CTGCGAGAAGGGTATCTCACCTGAGACAGGGTACTTTCCGTTCTGCGAGAAGGGTATCTCACCTGAGACAGGGTACTTTCCGTTCTGCGAGAAGGGTGTCTCACCTGAGACAGGGTACTTTCCGTTCTGCGAGAAGGGTGTCTCACCTGAGACAGGGTACTCTGAGCTCTCTGCGTAATCTGTCTGATGTTTGACAGGTCACTCTGAACGGTGGGAGAATGAAATCGTTTTACAGCAAAGAGAGAACTGTTTGGTGAGAAACAGTGAAGTCTGTCACCGTGTTTTATACGCGGTAAAATTGAAGATTCACCCGGTGAAGTGCTGAAGATATGGCGTATAGGGCAAGGTCAAAAGAGCAAAAATGCCGAAAGAGTTTCCCCTTTCGGCATTGATACTTGGAAGAGAGAGTGATACTACCCTTGGTAATGAACCATCTGATTGCTATTTGAATAATTATTCATCGGTGCAGGACGATACATTGTCGCACCAGACCCTTCGCCTTCGCCTTCTATCATTACATTGAGTTCGCTCACGATCTGAGCCAAGGTCTGTGACTGTGAACTCAACTCTTCGCCCGCCGAAGCTGTTTCTTCAGAGTTCGACGCCGCACTTTGAGTTACCTGTTCCAGCTGATTGATTGCCGAACTGATCTGATCAAGTCCACCGGCCTGTTGAACACTGGCCGAAGAAACTTCATCGAGAAGTGTCGCCATGTGAGTAACCGTGTGAGCGATATCGACAATCGATTTTTCCACTTCCGCCGCCGCATTTACCCCGTTTTTAGAACTGGTCTGCATGCCATCAATAAGTTCCGAAGTACTTTTCGCCGCTTCGGCAGAGCGAAGTGCCAGACTGCGAACCTCTTCTGCAACAACCGCAAATCCACGTCCCGCTTCACCAGCGCGAGCTGCTTCGATTGCCGCGTTCAGAGCCAAAAGGTTAGTTTGCATTGCAATTTCATCGATCGTTTTGATGATCATCGCCGTTTTGTCTGACGATGTCTTGATCTCTTCCATGGTGAGTGCCATGTTTTTCACCACTTTGATACAGTCTGTTCCCGCTTGGTCAGCTGTTTTCCCCAGAGTGTTTGCCTCTTTTGAGTTTTCTGCATTTTGCTGAGTCATCGATGAAAGTTCTTCCACACTTGATGAAATCTCTTCGAGACTAGCTGCCTGCTCAGTCACCCCTTGAGATAGCATTTGACTTGAACCGGAAAGCTGTTCTGAAGCTGAAGCAACCTGTTCAGCTCCTGAAGAGAGTGTTGAAACAATCGCTCGAAGTGATTTGTTGATTCCGTTGCTGATAGTGAATCCCAAAGCAAGAGCTGCGATCACGCCAAAGATCATTCCCAGTGCACTGAACGCAAGAAGTGTAGAACTTAATTTTTCATTTTTCGTTACAATCTCTTCCGTTGTCTTTGCATCGTTCAGAATTTGTTCGTGTAATGTGGTCTCATATTCGTTTGAAATGGGAATTATAGCAGTAAAAGCAGCTTCATATTTGGTAATAACAGCTTGAAGCTCTTCCGGTGATCGTGCATTTTGGAATTCAAGTAAAAGAGGATCAATCATTGCTGAATACTTGTCGCGCCATTCTGAATAGTGTTTTTTCAGTTCTTCGATTAGGCGTTTGCCTTCTTCTGATTTCCGGGGCGTTTCTATGATTGTTTTGTAATCAGTATCTATGTTTCCCCAACTCACTTTTCGTTTTTCGATAATACTGGTGAGAATGGACTGGAAGTTTGGTTCATGGACTACTCTAAATACTTGAAGCCCTTGTACCCGGACTGCCAACCGTTCGCTATTTAATCGGTTAAGTGCTCGAATGTCATTTAGCCGTTCGGTGCTGATCGACTTGAGAGATTTTGATAGTGTGCTAATTCCGTACACCCCAATCGCTCCAAGTAAAAAGGTTATGATCGCCACACCGATAAAGGCTGAGATCATTTTTTTCCCGATTGTCCACTTTGCACTACTCATAGGTATCCCCCTAGAAATGTTAGAAATCATTTGACCGATGGTTAGATAAACAACTCAACAATTCTACGCTCAGCAAGAGAACAATACAACAAGAAAATGATCTTTTCTCTCGGTGATACTCGCTTTTTATAGGATCCATTTAGTAAAGGATTCTCGGTTTGGTGCTGTTGTCACCACGCAATTATTTGAACAATCGCGCACATTTTGGGGTAGAATATGATGTTTTATGATAGTAGACTTCTTTGCATTATGATGGTCGTTTACTCTGATCATCCCCGTTATAAATGAACATCACCAAAAACAACTACAAAGGTTTATAGATGAAACTCTTTGGGAATACCTCGGCAGATAGAATTTTTTCTCTTCATTGTAAATACTTCATTATAGTCTATGTTTTAATCTCTTCGGCTATTGTAGGTGCAACATGGGTAAGTGAATTAAACTCAGTCATAGCAATCGCTCGAGAATCGGCACTTAATCTTTCCATTGCTTTAGATGAACAGTCGATTCACAAATTGAGTGGAGTTCCCGAAGATAACACCTCATCCAACTATCTTCATATTCGATCAATTCTAGACAATTCACTGCGGTTTCAAAAAGATGTTAAGTCAATCTATATCTACAAGAAAGTGAATAATGCGCTGCTTTTTTTCGTAGACTCAGATCACACCGGTGAACAAGATAGTATTCAACCGGGACTGGTGTATTCAGAAGCAGATCCGGAGTACTTTATACCGTTTTCCCTCGGCAAACCGCATATCACGAAAGCGGTAAAAGATCGTTGGGGTAAATGGAAATCTATCTTGATTCCTCTCAAAGACAAAGCGGGGGTAATCTATGGAGTACTTGGGGTTGATTATTCTGTTAACGGCTGGTATGAATATGCGTTTAAACACAGCGTAACTACAGCGGTTATCTGTTTGGGAATATTGTTAATACTGATTTCGTATTCAATAATTCTCGAAAAAAACAGAAGGCTTTCTGCAAATTATGAAAGACAGTTAGAAGTTGAACAAAATCTTTCAGAGAGTGAAGAAACGTACCGGATTCTGATGGAGAATGCCGGTGAAGCGATCATTATTGCTCAAGATGGAAAGTTTATATTTGTAAATCGAAAAATGGCAGATCTTGTCGGAGTATCGGTAGAGGAACTTTTGGGGCAACCGCTCACGAGGGCAATATGGCATGAAGATCAACCGTTTGTCATCTCAAACTACAAGAGACGAATCGCTGGCGAGGTGATTCCCGATGAGTACGATTTTAGAATTGTGGGAGCAAATGGGACACCCATTTGGGTTCACATTTCTGTGGCGGCGATTCATTGGGATGGAAAACTTGCCACACTGAATATGATGACTGACATAACCGATAGAAGAGCGGCAGAAGAAGCGGTTAAACTTTCCGTTTCACTTCTTGAAGCGGCTCTTGAATCAACTGCCGATGGAATTGCTATCATCGATCGCGAAAATATGATCACTCAGTTCAATCAGAAGTTTATTGAAATGTGGAAAATTCCCGAAGCTATTACAAAACAGAATAATACTGATGAAATACTATCGCTAATCTTGAATAGCTTGGGAAATTCTCAACTGTTTGTCGATAAAATCGAATCTCTCTATGTGCATTACGATGAAATTAGCCAGGATAGTTTTGAATTAAAAGATGGACGTATTTTCGAGTACTATTCACAGCCTCAAAAGGTTGGTTCTGAAATTGTCGGTCACGTCTGGAGTTTTCGCGACATAACAGAGCGCAAAGAGGTGGTGAAACAACTTCAGGATGCGGAACAACACGCAATCGCCGCGAGCAAAGCCAAATCAGATTTCTTGGCAAATATGAGTCACGAGATTCGCACTCCTATGAATGGCGTGATCGGGATGACGGGACTTCTCATGGATACCGAACTTTCGGCAGAACAACTGCGATTCGCTGAAACTATTCGCTCTAGCGGCGAAACACTTCTTATGATTATCAACGATATTCTCGATTTCTCAAAGATCGAAGCAGGAAAACTTGAACTGGAAAATATCGATTTCAATCTTCAGACAACCCTCGATGATTTCGCCGATTCTCTTGCCGATTCGGCGTATGACAAGGGTATTGAATGGATCTGTCATGCCGATGCGGATGTTCCTGTGTTGCTCAACGGCGATCCGGGAAGATTGCGCCAGATCTTGACGAATCTCGCGGGAAATGCGATTAAGTTTACCAAGAGTGGCGAAGTATCTGTTCACGTATCAGTTCTGTGTGAAACCGATGAAATCGCTCATTTGAAATTTGCAATTCACGATACAGGAATTGGTATTCCCGCCAGTAAGATCACAATTCTCTTTGACAAATTTACTCAAGTTGATACATCAACGACACGCAATTTTGGCGGAACTGGTCTCGGTTTGGCGATATCCAAGCAGTTAACCGAAATGATGAATGGACAGATTGGCGTGGAAAGCGTTGAAGGTTCCGGTTCGACATTCTGGTTCACTTCGCAGTTTGGGATTCAAGAAGAAGTGAGCGCAGTTTCAAAAGAACCTGCTGATTTGGAAATTCTTGAGGGAGAACGTGTTCTCATTGTTGACGATAACCATACAAGTCGCCGAATGATCACCGAATATACTGATTCGTGGGGAATGGTGGCAGACACGGTGGTCAACGGGGTTGAAGCAATGAAAAAAATTGAAGAGGCATTCGAAGAAAATCGTCCCTATGCTCTCGCAATTGTCGATCGACTCATGCCAGAGATGGATGGTGAAGAGTTGGGGCGTGTCATTCGAAGCGACAGTCGTCTCTCATCGATGAAGCTTTTGCTTATGCCATCAATGGCGATTCGAGGCGATGCGAAGAGATTCACTGAAGCGGGGTTTGATGGATATCTTCCGAAACCTCTGCGCAAAAAAGATCTTCTCAATGTGACTCGGCTACTATTAGCTGGTGATGCAACTACTTCTTATGAAATAAAACCAGTAATAACCAAGCACTCTGCTGCCGAAGTTGTCGATGCCGTGTCCCGTAAGAATGCAAAAATTTTACTTGCTGAAGACAATATGGTCAATCAAATGGTGGCTCAGGGGATTCTCAAAAAGCTGGGTTATTCCTGTGATGCCGTGGCGGATGGTAACGAAGCGGTGAAAGCGCTTTCGCTTATTGATTACGATATTGTTTTGATGGATTGCCAAATGCCGGAAATGGACGGATACGAAGCTTCGATGATGATCCGAAATCTTCAATCTGAAGTGTTGGATCATCAAGTGCCGATTATTGCGCTTACCGCGCATGCACTTCCATCAAATCGAGTAAAGTGTTTTGATTCGGGAATGGATGATGTACTTGTCAAGCCAATTGATGCGGCAACGCTCTCAGAGAAACTTCGCTATTGGCTCAATAGCGATAACTCTTCACGGCAAAAAAATGGAGCTGGGCCGAAGATTACAACGGAGCTGAATTTGGAAGAGCCGGTGAATATCGCCAAGTTTCTTCAGAGGATGGGTGGAGACAGTGATGTCGTAAATGAGATTTTAACACTCATTCCGCAATCTTTAGGTGAAAATATCGGTGAACTAAAAGTAGCTATTGATTCTCAAGATCGAAGCAGAATTTCCCGCACCGCTCATTTGATAAAGGGAATTGCCGCAAATATCGAAGCTCATCTGCTTCAGAACAGTGCCGCTCAGTTGGAACAGTGCGTCGATGTTGGTGAAAGTGATGATTTTGCATATCATGGAGAGAATGTGTACCAATCAGCGGAATCGGTTATTTCTACTGTAAATGAAATTCTTGGTAGTTCACTTCTCGAATCGGTGTGATGGT
>DYSA01000009.1:0-5826 GCA_020726425.1 Fibrobacter succinogenes
GTATATTAGCAAAAAGAGTAATCGTTTTTTAAATCATGGAGCGAAATATGCGTATTGCTGTCATGAGTGACACACACGGTAACATCAAACTATTTCAAGAAATGATTGATTTCTCTGCAAATGAACTGAATGTGAAAGCATTTTGGCATCTTGGAGATTCATATGAAGACTGCGATCGTATCGATCTTCGCGGACGATACATCGTGCGGGTTCCCGGCATTTATCATCCCGGCTATCGCGATCAATCCATTGACCGTTCAATTTTGATACCCTATGATCCTTTCTCTTTTTTGCTCATTCACGATCCCGCAGACGCTCGAGGAATTATGTATGCTGAATCAAATGTGGTTCTTCACGGGCACACTCATAAACCGGAGTGTACTATTGATCAGCGCGGTCGTCTTTTCATTAATCCGGGACATCTAAAAGCTCGGCGCGATCGTGGATATGATGCATCGTTTATGGTTCTCACTATTCAGAGTGGTCTTTTGGTGGTGGAACACTATCTTTCGACTCTGGAGTGTGATTCCGATCGTCGGTTTAGAGTCAGCGGCACTAAAGTGGAGGAGTTGTAGTGATAATCTCGGAACAGCTTGATTTTTCGGTCTCTTTTCATCCGTGCAAAATTGCTCCTACTATTGATTATGGATCGGCACTGTTTGAAAATAGCCCCCGCTTTTCCGAAGAGTTTCGCGCTCTTGCCGCACAGAATCATCTCGTTGCAGCGAATATGGTTCTTCCGCTTTCCGGTTCCAGCGAAGGAATTTCGATGTTGCCTCGCCGTTTTCATAAGCCGGCGGGGATTTTTCCGCTCTTTGCTGACTATACGGAATCATTTTTTCGTGAACAGATTGGTATCACCAAATACGCTTCAATTCCGGAAGAGCGAATCACTGCTGATCTCTTTATCATAGTTAATCCACAAAATCCTACAGGAACGTATATCGATCCCGCGACAATAAATCGCTTTGCACGGAAAAATCCTCAGACGACAATTCTCGTGGATGAAACATTTTTGGAAATGGGTGATTCGTGTCAGAGTGTCATTTCTCTTGAGATGTTGCCGAATATTTTAGTACTTCGCTCGATCACCGAGTCCAGTGGATGGCCTTCACTTCGAGCGGGATATTTTGTCTCTTCACCTCGTTTGATTTCTGAACTAAAGCGCTGGAATCTTCCGTGGCAGATTACTGCGGTGGATCTTCAGCTAATTCGCTGGTATTTTTCTCATCTTCAAGAGTTTCGCGATAGCTGGGAAATTCAACGCCATTTGAAACTGGATCTTGTCCGTCGGCTTCGATCTGTGGGGTGTACAGTTGTGGATAGTAAAGCGCCCTTTGTTCTGTTTTCAATTCCTCGGGAGAAAGATTTGCGAGAACTGCTTCAGCAAAATTATATGATTTTAGTTCGCGATTGCCGTTCCTACAATCTTGTTGGATATTACCGTGTTACTCCGCGATCAGAATCTGAGAATGGGAGACTCGCATCTGCAATTGGTGAGATAATCCGGAGTTGATCGGGGAGATTGAGCCATTTCAAAAGGTGGCACTTACTCTGATATATCAAAAATTTGTAAGAGATTTTCGACTATTTTTTCGGATAGATCTTGGTATACGCAAGTCGAGCCGACTGAAATGGCGTGAGTATTTTTCCCACTAAAAGGCCGAGTCGAGCTGTGGTTCCGTAGATTGAAAACAATTTTCCTCGTTTTCCATCCAAAAAAGCCTGAGTTACTACTTCACATGCAGTGGCTTTAGACGCAAACATTTTTTTCTTGCGCCCATTTTTTCCCCGTGACCGTTGTTGAAACTCCGTATCGACTGATCCGGGAGTTACTATCGTCATGCCGATGCCCAATTCCGAAATCTCCGAAGCAATCCCTACGGAAAAAGAGGTGAGAAATGATTTTGAAGCACCGTATAGCGCAAATGCTCCCAGAGGTGCGGCGCCGGCAATGGATGAGATGTTGTAAAATCGCGATCCTTTTTTCATAAATGGAATCACCGTATGGGTCAGTGAAACAACCGCTCGACAGTTGAGATCGATCATTTGAAGTTGCTCTCTGCGATTGAGTTCGCAAAAATCGCCATTAAGTCCAAATCCTGCGGCATTTACCACGGAAAGTATTTCATAATTGTTGGATTCAAGTAGGCTCTCGATGGCAAGAATTGAGTCATTATGTTCGAGATCGAGCACGAGAAGACGAGTCGCCGTTGTCATTTGCGCTGCCATTTCTCGAAGGCGATCTTCACGGCGAGCGATCAACCAAATTTCGTCACAGTTACGCTGACGATCAATCTGAAATGCAAACTCTTTGCCGATTCCGGAAGATGCTCCCGTTACTATTGCGATTTTCATTGCCTATCCATTTCGAAAACTGTACTTTTCACTGGTCGAAAGATATATTCGAACCGCTAAAACAGAGGAGACACAACTGTGAGAATTCTGCCAAAATTTACACGCAGCGGGAAATGGATTCTCTATGACTGGGCTAATTCTGCGTTTGCATTAACCGTATTAGCGGCCCTATTTCCTCTGCTCTTTCGCACTGTTTGGTCGGTAGATTCGGGAGACTTGACAACATCGCGGTTGGGATTTGCTAACTCACTCATTGGTTTTGTTGTCGCTATTGTTTCCCCGCTCTTGGCCTCGTTCTCTGGAATCAGTGGAAATCGTAAAAGTTATCTTATTTTGTGGAGTATGTTGGCGATCATTGCCACTGCGACACTCGCCTTTGTCCCTTCCGGATCGTGGGTCATGGCTCTTTTGTTGTTTGGAATCGCACGGATTGGTTTCCAGTTTTCTTCACTTTTCTACGACTCTATGCTGATAGACGTCACGTCACCCGCTCGCTATCACCGAGTCTCATCTCTTGGATTTGCTTTTGGTTATATTGGCGGTGCGATACTTTTCACCATTAATATTTTCACGGTGCAATTCTGGGCACAGTTGGGGCTTCCTTCGGCAGAATTTGCACAGAGAATCGCCTTTGTCTCTGTAGGTATTTGGTGGTTTGTCTTCTCGCTTCCGCTCTGGAATATTTCAGTTAACAATAAAAATGTAGTATCCATAGATCGAAAAAATAGAATGAAACAGACGGTTGGTCGCCTTTGGGAAACCGTAAAGTTTATCATTGGAAATAAGAATATTGGGCTCTTTCTATTGGCGTACTGGTTCTATATCGATGGTGTTCATACGGTTATATTAATGGCTGCCGATTTTGGTTTGGCACTGGGCTTTTCATCGGGAGCACTTCTGGGTGCGCTTCTTGCTGTTCAGATTGTAGCTTTTCCTTCATCGCTACTTCTTGGGTGGTTGGCAGAACGGTTCCGTGCAAAACCGGTTATTGCCGGTTCTATCTTTGTGTACATTTTGATCACCGGTGTTGGTGGTATGGCAATGAAAAACTCCGTGGACTTTTTGGTTTTCGCATTGGTAACCGGAGTAGTTCAAGGGGGTATTCAGGCGTTGAGTCGTTCTCTGTTTTCAACGATCATTCCTCAGGAACGATTTACTGAGTTGATTGGGATTTTCAATATGGTGGGGCGTTTTGCGGTAATTGTTGGTCCACTGCTTTTTGCACTCGCCCATAGAATGACTCTGAAATTTGAAATTCTTCATACCGTTCCCGCTGTGCGTATTGGCATGGTTTCATTATCAATACTCTTTATTATTGGAATGATTCTTCTGTTTTCTGTTCATGAACCACGGAAGGGGGAAGATTCTGTAGATTGATTGAAAAGCCCCAAGTGGCGATCCTTTGGCAAATTGAGGGATAATTTTAGCCATTGCACTACTCACTGAAACACCCCTGTTGAATTTCTGGAATAGATCAGATACCGAATCAAATGGGTAAACACCGGTAACGGGGAAAACTCGATTGTGTTTAAGAGCCTGTTTGGGAAAGTTATACACAACAATTGTAGAATACCCACACATTTGAGCAATTGAAATAACATTGTCATCCCACAAACCATACGGTATTGAAAGCGACGTAACTTCCTTGCCAATGAGTAATTCCAATGTTCTTTTAGATTCAGATAATTCGTATATCAAATCATTTTGGGATAGTAGTCTTAGATCGTAGTGATGAACGGTATGACTCCCAATCTCGTGGCCAAGTTGAGCGATTTCAACAATCTCTTTTGCTGATAATCGTTCGTTTGATTGGTAAACATCTGTTATTGCTTCACCATTAAGGTGGGCAGTACAGATAAAAAAGGATGCTTTGAGGTTGTTGTTGTGAAGGATTTTAGCTGCTTCAAGATTTGATCGAAAACCATCATCGAAGATAATCGACAAGCGAGAATCAAATGTTGATTCACGTTCTGCAATAGTAACCAATGAAATTTTTTTTGACCGAAATTGATCGATAAATCGTGTGAATTTTGCAATGGGAAACTCAGAAAGCGATCGTGGGAATCGATGAGTTAAATGGTGAAATAGGAGAATGCCGGTATGAGTTTTGTTTGCAGATCTTGTAAGTAATAGCATTCCAATAAGGAGTGGTGAAATAAAAAGTGCGAATAAATAGATCATAGAAAAATCCCCGCGAAAGCAGGGATACATTTAGTGACTATAACCAGAAACATCGAGATTCAGGAACGGATCATTTACAACACCTCGATAGATATTTTCTAACGATGGAGTAAGCGCATTACGGTGGTTTTCAACACTCAGTTTAACTCGATTAAGCTTCGTTCTTCCGGTAAAAACTAGCGTCAAAATATTGTGAGTATCGATTTGTGCAATAAATACATGATTGTTTGTGCCTTCTTGGTACATAGAAGAAAACTCTTTTTCTCCAAGAAGATTGGCCACAGATCCACTGGATGCGAAGCTACCTGTAACCAATGCAGCTATCGATTCCGTGTTGTATGTACTGGTTTCAGCTTGCCATGTAATAAGTCGACCTGATTTGTTAATAATCATAGCTAATTCAGCTTGTGCACTGTCCAAAATCGTAGTCAGTTCCAAATTTAACTGGTACAGATCTTCCGCGCGGAGGATAATATCTTTTTCCATTAATTAGCCTCTCTTATTTATTGAACAGATTGTCAAGGAAACTTTTTTTGTGCTTTGGATTCACAGGTTTCTTTTTCCCGCGAACTGTTTCTCCATTCACATTCGTGAAAATATATGGTTGATTCGGATCATTCTCTTCTTCAAAGTCGGAATCATCACTCACCGCTTGAATTGCAATTGTGTCATTATTTGACTCAAATGGAGAGATAGCACCACGAGGTTCATTGGTAAAATATGAATTCATATCAACTGGTGCATTTGAATCACTCAATACTTGTGCATCAAAAGGAACTTCGTTGCTTCGTGCAGCAGAATTATCGGATGGAGCAGCAGGTGTTGCAGTAATGGTTGGGGTAGAAACATCGAAAAGATCAAGTTCAAGATCGTGAGCAGGATTTTTTCGTGGAGCCGGAGCTACAATAGGTTTCGCTACAGTGGGTGATTCCTCAAAAACTAAGTCATCAAACGCCGAATCGTTCTGCACCGGTGCAACAGGAGCTGGTCGAGTTGGCGCCGGTTGAACTTTAGGAGCTGGAACCGAATCGAAATCAAGTTCAAATGGATCATCTATCGATGAAGAAGCAATAGGAGCAGGTGGAGGAGTAAATGTTTTGGCTACTGGAGGTTGTGTAAATACTGTCGCTGGATTTGTAGGCTGAGGAAACTGCTGTTGTGGCTGAGCAAACTGCTGTTGTGGCTGAGCAAACTGCTGTTGTGGCTGAGCGAACTGCTGTTGTGGCTGAGCGAACTGCTGTTGTGGCTGAGCAAACTGCTGTTGTGGCTGAGCAAACTGCTGTTGTG
>DYSA01000009.1:5926-23989 GCA_020726425.1 Fibrobacter succinogenes
GAACTGCTGTTGTGGCTGAGCGAACTGCTGTTGTGGCTGAGCGAACTGCTGTTGTGGCTGAGCGAACTGCTGTTGTTGAGAAGCCACTGGTGTGAATTGAGGAGCTGGTTTTTTAAGCTGAGACAAAGGGGGAAGCTGAGATGCTACCATTCCCGTTGCTGAGCCCGGCGATGCATATTTTGCATTAAGGCAATCAATAACCTGCTTACCAATCATTTTAAGCGTTTGGAAAACACCTTCACCACTACGTGCTGTTGCCTCGCAAATTCCAGCATTATAACGATTGAGTTGTTGGTTGAGTTCTTCCACAGAGAGTGCACCAGGCATATCACGTTTATTTAGCTGCAATACAACAGGGATTGAGTCGAGACTATATCCATATTCGGACAAATTCTCTTCCATGTTATTCAAGCTTTCAATATTTTCGGCCATTTTTTCAGGAACTGAATCGGCAACAAAAACGATTCCGTCGACACCGCGAAGTACCAACTTACGGGTTGCGTTATAGTATACCTGACCGGGAACTGTGTATAATTGGATTTTTGTCGAAAAACCACGAATTTTACCAAGGTCAATGGGAAGAAAATCGAAGAATAGAGTACGATCCGCTTCAGTTGCAAGGGATACCATGTCACTCTTAGATTCATCTGGCGTTTTCTTGTGGATAATCTGTAAATTTGTTGTTTTTCCACTAAGCGCTGGACCGTAGTAAACAATTTTTACATTGATCTCACGAGCAGCGTAGTTAATTGTAGCCATACATATCCCTTAAATTAAGCTGTTGTGTTTCGTAATATATGGTCGAACTCAAATATACAACGATTTCAGTTAAGATGCACTCTTTAACAACGATTTGTGAAGAAAGTGCAAATGCGACTCTCAGATTTGCACTATTCAGAATTGCGTAAATATCTTATGAAAGTGCAAGATATAGTGCAAGAAGTGTCATTACTGCACCGAGTAATACTTTTAAAAACACCATGTTTTTTTGTGTCCTTTTAGCAAGTTCGTTCCACGTAAGGCCAAAGTAGGTGGCTATCATTACTAGCAAAAGTGGTAAAACAAACAGGAAATTGTAAAACAGGAGTCTCGCTAATCCTTCAATTCTCTGGTCACTACTTCGCACCATTGCTTGAATTGCAGGTAGATACGTCTGGCCAGTGCAGAATGTTTCAAGTAACGTCACAAGAATACCCGTAATTATTGTCCCCGCAACTAAATTGCGTTGTTTCATGTTGCCATTGATGACTTTGTGTATCTGTTTTTTAATGCTATTGGGCAATTGAAGGGTTAGCTGTTTCGTGTCTCGTGTTTTGTTGAATCGAAAAGCATCGATGAAGCTGAATACGCCCACACTGCCGGCCAGTAACACTGCTATCCATTTAACAATAATCGATACAATTCCCGTTTGTTTAATTACTGTCAGAAATTCAAATGTCACTACACCGATGAGTGTATAGGTAACAAATACAGATGCGGTGTACGCTATACCAATCACGAGAATATCGTGGCGGCTTCTTTTGTTTGCAGCAAGGAAGGAAATTAGAAAGATCATAGTAGCTATCGCGCAGGGATTTACACCATCGATAATACCTAATCCGACAATTGCCCAAAAGGAAAATGACTCGACTTTTTCTTTGAGAAGTACTCTATCCACGTCCTTGTTTTCAGCAACAGTAGAATCAAAAGTTGGGAATCTACTGGTATCCCATTTCGATCGTTCATTTATGAAAGTTTTGAGCATTGGCTCGAAGTTTTTAAGAATATCGTCATATCCGAGCAAGAAAGTATCCGGGAAAAACACTTCTTGAGCTGAACCTTCAATAATACCGAAGCTCTTTTCGAAATCTAAAAGAAGATTCATGTCACTATCGATGTTTGTGTCGTGGAATTTTACATCGAGCGAGTCCCCGTAGGTATCGATAAGAGGTTGCACAACTTCGGTTTTGAGTTCATGACACTCGCCACAGGTTGAAGAACCGAAGAAATGAATCGTTAATTTATCATTTGCTGATAGAAACGAAAACATAAAAAGAAATAGTATGAGAACTTTTTTTCTTGAGAATAAAAACATTTGCGTACCTCATGGATATAAAATCTTTGAAAACTGCGGTCTAAATATACAACCTTTTTGGGACTTTACCGAGAACTTCACGGATATTGTTCTTGTGAAAAAAGAGGGAAAAAGTATATTTGCCAATGATAGTAGTTCTAACTAAGGAGAAAGTATGAAAAAAATTCTGTGGGTTCTTGTAGTTGCTTCATTTGTATTCGCTGGGCGTGAAGATATTAGTATGCTCAACCAGCAAATTCTTACTCTTCAAGCTGAAAATCAGGATCTTAAAACTGAAAATCGCAGTTTGTCTGATGCGATTAAACTGCTTGAAGCTCGAGTTGCTCAGCTTGATTCAGAATCTAAAACGAGACTTCGCACCATTGACGAGCAAACAATCAAAATTGAAGAACTCGAGAAAAAAGTAAAAAGTGCAACTGCCGCGCTGGAAATGATTAATCGGTCAACTCCCGAAACGCATGTTGCTTCTTCGGTAGCAGTTCCAGTTACTTCTCTCTTTCCCATCTCTGCGACTATAATGACAAAGAAAGCGAACGATGGATCAAGTATTGCTACATTGATTGCTTTTTATAATGGTTCCAATGAATCTGTTTCAGCATTTGATGCGCGTCTTCGTTTTTCTCAAAATGGCGAGGAGCTTCTTGCGTGTAATGTTACTATCAACAAACCAATTCGGTTTGGCGAAAATGAAACGTGGTATGGCGCAATCCCATACAACTCAACAGATGCAAAGAATGTTCGTTTTTATGATGCCGATCCGAGTTCGATCACAGTTCACGTAGAAGTTCTCTCTGTCACGCTCTCTAACGGCGCTATTAAGAAATTTAAATAAAAAGGACGTTCCATGGATATCGTGCCAATTAAACGCGCTCTCATTTCAGTTTCCGATAAATCTGGCGTAGAAACAATTGCTCGTTTTCTTGCAGAACGGGGAACTGAAGTTCTTTCAACGGGTGGTACATTCAAAACACTTGCTGATGCAGGTGTTGCAGTAAAAACTGTCGATTCATATACCGGCCATCCGGAAATAATGGATGGTCGAGTGAAAACACTTCACCCTAAAATTCATGGCGGGATTCTTGCATTGCGCGACAATCCGAGTCACGTTAGGGATATGGACGATAATGGTATAAGTGGAATAGATATGGTTGTTGTGAATCTCTACCCATTTAGAGAGACGATTGCGAAACCGGATGTCACTCTTGCTGATGCTATAGAAAATATCGATATCGGTGGGCCAACTATGGTTCGTAGCTCTGCAAAAAATCATAAGTTTGTGACAATTGTTGTTGATCCTTCTGATTATGAAATTGTTATGAAAGAGATTGAGTCACAGGGTGGTGTTACGTTGAAGACTCGTGAACGACTTGCGGTTAAAGCATTTGGTCATACTGCTTCTTATGATGCCGCAATTACTGAATATCTCACGGGACAGTATCTGTAATTCTGCAAATATATTTTTAGATTTATTGAATCACCGACTATGCTGAGATTTGCTGGTCGGTGATTTTTTTTACATTGTAACATTTGCTGTTCTATTGAAGTTGTAGAGGTAATTAAGATTAATGCCACACCTCGAGGATCTTGTTGCAAATATGTGGCCTATTGTTTAAATCTGGAATGGTATCTGTTGTGCACACGTGTTCACGTAAAACGTATTTTCAGCGCGAATGTTCATCGCCGTTTGATCATTTTTAAAGTGTAAATCGCAGTATTTTGGTGAGATACAATCAATTTTATTCGGAGGAGATTCTTCGTTTGAAATGTTAAAAATGGTGTTTCTCATCGAAGGAAATACTACAAATGAAAGAGAGAGAAATTTGAGTAAAGTAGCAGTTATCGGAGCCGGACTTGCTGGATCTGAAGCAGCCCTCGTTCTTGCACGTCATGGAATTTCAGTAGATTTGTATGAAATGCGCCCCGAAAAAAATACACCGGCCCACGAATCTGAAGATCCTGCTGAACTTGTGTGTTCTAATTCTTTTAAGTCCATTGAACTTCCCACAGCCCACGGCCTCTTGAAATATGAACTTGGAGCTTTGAAGAGTCCGTTGATCGACCTCGCTTTTGAGCATCGCGTTCCTGCTGGATCTGCACTTGCGGTGAATCGTGTCGATTTTGCAAAGGCTGTCCGGAAAGCCATTGAGTCGAATTCATTGATAACATATAAAATTGGTGAAGTTGTTGAGCCGCCAAAGGATGTAGAGTATACGATTATCGCAACTGGTCCACTCACTTCTGAAGGAATGACCGATTGGCTGCAGAAAAGATTTTCACATGACAAGTTTAATTTTTATGATGCCATTGCGCCGATTATCGATTTTGATTCTATTGATATGTCTAAAGCGTATTTCAAGTCTCGCTATGATAAGGGTGATGCGGATTATATCAACTGTCCTTTCACCCGTGAAGAGTATGAGGTTTTCTATAACGCACTCATCGAAGCTGATCAATTAAAAGCTCGTGATTTTGAAAAAAGTGAGTTTTTTGAAGCGTGTCTTCCGGTTGAAGTGATGGCGGGGCGTGGGTTCGAAACGCTCTGTTTTGGAATGATGAAGCCGGTAGGACTCAATCATCCGGAAACAGATAAGCGGTATTATGCCGTTTGTCAGTTGCGTAAAGAAAATAAAGCCGGTACTGCATTCAATATGGTTGGGTTTCAAACTCGTATGACTTTTCCTGAGCAAAAACGGGTGTTTAGCCTTATCCCAGGATTGGAAAATCTTGAGTTTATTCGCTACGGAACAATACATAGAAACAGTTACTTGAATTCCCCAGAATTATTGAATTATGACCTGTCGTTCCGCGATGAGCCTTCACTCTACTGTGCAGGTCAGCTCACAGGGAACGAAGGGTATACTGAGTCGGTAACGACTGGTCACCTTGCGGCTCTTTCAATTGTCGCAAAAATAAAGGGAATGCCATTGGAATTTCCCGACAATCAAACGGCGATTGGTGCGCTTCTAACACATATAACAACTCCTATAGAAGACCCTAAGAAACGATTTTCGCCGACGAATATTAATTTCGCAATAATTGCCGATGCTCCTGCGGGGAAAAAATTAGGTAAGAAAAACAAAAAGGAATTTTATTGTGAGCGAGCACAAGAAGTAATAAAACAGTGGATAAAAACGAATGAAGAGCTTCTTTTTTCAACTGAAAAATGAGTTTTACCCGTTGATTGCATGTCTGGCGCAGATTAGCCGTTTAGGGTAAGTTTGCAAGAATTAATTTTTCTTTGGAAACCTGTAATTTTTCTTGCAAAACAACGTGATTAGTTGCTATATTCAATGCAGAAGTGAATTAATTACTTATAATCTCTATCGTGGAGGCTTGAATGAATAAAGGCGAACTTATTACATCTGTTGCAGAAGACACTGGTATCGCAAAAGGTGATGTTGAAAAAGTACTTGCATCGATCCTTGATACAATCAAAACTGCAATGACTAAAGGTGACGATGTTCAGCTTATCGGTTTCGGTAGCTTTGTACAGGTTGAGCGTAAAGCTCGTCAGGGTTTCAACCCACGTACCGGTGAAAAAATGGAAATTGCTGCTTCTAAATCTGTTAAGTTCAAGCCGGGTGCAGCTCTTAAAGGCACAGTAAACGCGTAAGTAACTCTTCCGTTTAATTTTGTGGGATCATTCTTTTGGGGATGATCCCATTTTTTATGGTTTGTCTGAGAATTGAATATAAAAGGCCACCCACGGAATAGAGTGGGTGGCCTTTGTAGTAAGTTCTTTCGTACTATTTTTTGGGTATTGAATTCATCATCAAATTTGGCATTCCTGTCGCTTCTATAACCCCGAGCCATAGTGAACTGTTTGGTTCGATAACGTTTCGTTTAGCAACTGCAAGCTGTATTGGTACATGAACATATTGCTCATGCATTTTGCTGACCAAAATTCCGGTTTTACCGGCCATTGCAGCGTGAACTGCGTTGTTTGCTAAGCGTGAACAGTAAATTGAGTCGTTTGAGTTCGCGCGTTGTGAGCGAATAATGTAGGAAGGGTCAATGTATTTGACGGTCGAAGGAATATTTTCCTTGTGGAAATATTCATCAATGGTATCACGAATAAACACACCTATATCGCCAAGTTTTTTATTGCCAGATGCATCGGGATCTCTATATTTCTTGTCGAAGTTTTCAAGAAGTTTTTGACCTGCTCCTTCAGCAATTATTACTACTGCGCGATTTTGTTCGAGAAGTGTTTTTTTGAGATTTTCCAAAAACCCATTGGGACCTTCGAGCTCAAACGGTACTTCTGGGACGAGTACATAATCGACTTCTCCACTTGCAAGCGCGGTGTGGGCTGCGATAAAGCCTGATTCTCGCCCCATGAGCTTAACTAAGCCGATTCCATTCATTGTCCCGTGAGCTTCCACCGTGGCGGACTCTACCGCTTCAACCGCAGAGGCGACTGCTGTTTCAAAGCCAAATGATTTTTGTACAAAGCTGAGATCATTGTCGATTGTTTTGGGGATTCCTACGACTGCGAGTTTGATTCCCCGTCGATTTGCTTCTTCTGAGATTGCATTAGCACCTTTTTGGGTTCCATCTCCACCGATTGTGAAAAGCATGTTGATGTTCATTCTTTCAAGTGCATCGACCATATCAGATGTTCTGTTGCCGTATCCTCTTGACGATCCGAGAATTGTACCACCGTCGCGGTGAATCTCTTCGACGTGCTTTGGGGTGAGTTCCATGGTTTCAATGCCAAATTCAGGAAGTAGTCCCATATATCCATTTCTGATTCCAATAATATTACGGACTTTATACTGATCCCACAATGAATATACAAGCCCGCGAATGACATTGTTGAGGCCAGGGCAGAGACCTCCACAGGTCACGATTGCTGCTTTTACCTTGCTCGGATCGAAATAGAGCATTTGACGTGGTCCTGCGGCTTCAAGGAGGATTGGTTTGTATGAGTCAATGTCATTTTTGTGGACTCTGTTGTTGAGGACGACTCTTTGGCCGTTGATTGTGAAGTTTGCTACGAATCCTGCATCGTCAGTTGAGAGCGTAAGTGGTGATTTAACAGTGCATTTTCCGAGTCGTGTAACTTCAAAATCTTCAGTTTTTACATCCATTTTCTTAACTCCTGTTTATCAGAAACGTGCCATTACCTATATTCCGCACCAAAAGAATATACAAAAGAACGATCAACTGAAAGTGATCAGATCTACGGAAAGGTGTGAAAATGACCACAATTGGTGTAGTTTCAGACATTCACGCTAATATTGATGCGCTAGAAGCTGTTTTGCAGGACATGAAACAAAAAAATGTGTCCATGATTCTCTGTACTGGCGATATTGTTGGATATCATACATTTCCCGATGAAACGGTAAAGCGATTGCGCGATTCTGGGGCGATCTGTATTCGAGGGAATCACGATAATGATGTGGTAAATAAGATGTTTAATATCACAAGATCACCGGATATTTTTCGGTTTACCTATGATAATCTTTCTGATGAATCACTTCAGTGGTTGGAAAATCTTCTCTTTGAACAAACGGTAACAGTTGAAGATGTTTCAATTCAGTTGAGTCATGGTTCACCAACTGATATAGAAGAGTATCTTTTTGAAAATACAGAGGAGATGAAGCGTTACGCCGATGCCTGTGATTCTGATGTACTGCTATCTGGCCACACGCATTTTCCTTGTGTTGTTCAATTTGACACAACACTCTTCGTTAATAGTGGAAGTGTAGGAAAACCCAAAATAGGTAAACCTGTTGCGACGTGGGCTTCGCTACGCATCAATGGAAGTCGTGTTGAAGCTACAATTAACGAAGTTGTATACGATGTTGAAAGAGTTGCGGTATCTGCTGAAAATGCCGGTTATGATCGGTATGCAAAGCAACTTCGCGAAGGTAAAGCATCATAGAAAAGAGTCGAATAGTTTTATTGAACACTATTCGAATTATGGTATTTAAGTTTCTGTTAAAAAGGTATATATAAATGAGTACGCTTGATTTTTCTGATCCTGCTATCGATCGCAAACTAAGTTTTCAAATTGCACGAAAGGGGTGTGGTTTACATCGTGAACGATATCTCTGTTTTTTTAATATGAAGAATGCAAGTGTTCTATCTGAAGATTCAGCAAAGCTTATGTCTGAATTGGCGAAAATGCATTATGAAGCGGACTTTTGCGCAGGTACTGTAGCTGAAAAAAATGCAGTTGTCCGTGATTCTGTTGAAGATAATTACTATCTACTTGATTCATTGTCCGAAGAACTCTGTGGATTTCTTGCGCATAAAAGTAGAATTGTAATTTCAGAGAATGATGTTTCAACTAAAGGTGTCGATGTTGTCCGGAACACCGTCGTTGATGCGTTGAAACACGATCGATTTAAACGGGATGAAACTACTAAAGTTGCATATTTTAAAATTAATACGAGCGCGATTCAAAAATAAACCTTGAAGCTCAAATGTTTTTGTTACTTTTGTTCTTTCAACTTCGTATTTTAGCCACGTTGAGAAACTCAAGTGTTGATAGTGTAAACGTATGTAATTTAAATACAATTATGGAGATACTGTATGTCTATTGTTTCTATGGTTTTTGGTTCGGATATCTTTGTAAATTTACTTATGATTACACTTATGGTTTTCTCTTTGATTTCTTGGGGAATCATTCTCAATCGCTTTTTCGCACTTGCAAAAGTTCGTCGTATTAATAAATCATTTTCAACAACATTTATCCACATGAAATCAGTTACCGATATAAGTCGTTCGTCTGAAACTGAACAGACTTCACCAATTGGCCGCCTCGCAATGGTCGGACTTGCGGAGTATAAGCGAATCATTGACGATGCAAAAATTCACAAAAGTGGGATTACTGATTGGTCATTTTACCTTCAAAATCAGTTTTTTATGGCTCAGGAACAACTCGAAGCTGAAAGTGGTCGCTTGACTCGTAAGCAGGACATGGGAATATTCATGCTCGCGATTATTAGTTCTGTGGCTCCGTTCCTTGGTCTCCTTGGTACGGTTTGGGGAATTATGGTTTCCTTTGTGGCAATTGGCGAACAGGGATCAGCATCACTTCCAACTGTCGCTCCTGGTATTGCCGCAGCACTTGTTACTACTGTTGCTGGACTTGTCGTAGCAATTCCTTCTGTGTTCTTTTACAACGTGTTTCTTCATTCTGTAGAACGTATTCAAGATGAACTCGACGAGTTTTCGGATCGTTTTATGCTTCGTCTTAAACAAGAACTCTTTAACCTTCTCTATGCGTCAAAAAGCGGAGGCGTTCAGTGAGCAGACGGCGTGCAAGACGTAAAGGTGCGCTGAAAAGTTCACTTGATTTGACGAACATGATTGATGTCGTGTTCACGCTTCTCATTATCTTTATGATTACGGCACCAATGATGACACAAGGTGTACAAGTTGATCTTCCGCAGGCCGAAGCAAAAAATGTTGAGACTGACAATGAGATGATCCAAGTGATTGTAACGAAAGAAAACAAAATCTTTATCAACGATATGGAAGTCGCTGAAGTTGATTTTGCTCAGAAATTCGATGCTCTTTTCGCAGGAAGAAAAGAGATTCCCGTCTTTGTAAGTGGCGATCGTGATGTTCCGTATGGAACTGTTATGAAAGTTATTACTCAAGTTCAAAAAGCCGGCGTGGTCAAACTCGGTTTTCTCACCGAACCACTTCCGAAGGAGTAACGGTGAAATTGGATGATACAGGTCTTCCAGAACTAAAAGAGAGTGGTTTTGGTGTATCGGGATTTGTCTCGATACTATTTCACATATTTGTGTTTATCGTAATTCCTTTGCTGGCAAAATTCTTTTATCGAGAGCCAAAATATGATGTCCCACCGACATTTCAATTGATGGCCATCCCAACTGAAACAAATGAAATGTCGACCGAAATACCTACTTCTGAACCGGAACAGCAGGAAGTCGTGGAAGAACCAGTTCCTGAGCCAATTCCCGTTCCGCAAGAGGTTGTCAGTATAAAGAAGCCTGAAAAAAAAGAAGAGCCTAAAAAAGAAGAACCAAAACCTAAGAAAGAGACCCCGAAAAAGGTTGAACCACCCAAAGATGAGAAGCCAAAACTGACGAAGCAACAGGTTTTGAGTGAGTTGGATGAACTTTTGGGAGGGCCTCCCAAGAAGGGTGGCGCAAGTTCTTCAGGTTCTGCGGCTGAAAAGTCGTACGAAGGTGAAATTGTTCGAAGAATTGAAGAAAACTGGAAACCATCGGTAAGTGACAAGTCACTGTATGTTATAGTGCAATACTCTATTGCTCGCAATGGAACGCTTCAATTCACAAAGAAGATAAAAGGGTCAGGAAATGCATTGCTCGATGTTCAGGCTGTGCGCGCGGTGGAAATGGCATTTCCTATGCCCCCGGTTCCCGATGAAATTCCGGTTCCCTTTGTAAAGACGTACAAACTTGATGTTAAGAATAAATAGAGGATGGAAATGAAATTAGTCATAATGGTTGCCGCAACATTGGCAGGACTTATTGGGCAAAATCAAACCGTAGTGACTGATTCTGTAGTTGTAAAGACGCAGGAGTATGATAGAACTATTCATGCGAAAAACGATCAAATTAAAATTGGGATTGTACCATTTACGGGATCTGGTCAAATATCAAATGATGATATTCCATCTCGAGTTATCGCTTCCGATTTAGATTTTTCTAACCGAATCGAAATCGTTGAAATGGAGAAGTTGGACACCAATCTGTTAAAAACAAATGGTGCGCGAATGTATGTGAGTGGCACGTATAAATCGGTCGGTGACTCCTTAGTTATCACCGCTTCCTTGAATGATTTTTTAACGCGAAAAAAACTGCTCACGAAATCATTTTCAGTGCTGAAAAATGACGTGCGTAAAGCTAGTCATCGTTTTTCAAATCAAGTTGTTAAATCACTGTTTATGCAGGACGGCCCCTTTGAAACATCGATCCTTGTATCTCGACGTGTATCAGGTGGAAAAGATATTTATGTGATGGACTATGACGGTTATAACATGCGCAAGATTACATCGGGTAGTATCAATATTATGCCGACTTTTATTGATGAGTACCGGTATCTCTGGGTGTCTTATAAACAGGGAAGACCAGAACTCTATCGCGGAAATATTAACACATCAGTAGCGGAAAAAATCTCTTTTAGCAAGGGTATGAATATTTCTCCCGATTACTCTTCAGTAACTGGCAAAATTGTGTTTTGTTCAAGTCGTGATGGTAATTCAGAGATTTATACTTCTGATATAAGTGGCGGTAATATCGATCGTTTAACAGTGTCTTCTGCGAATGATGGCGCACCAGCTTGGTCACCCAATGGGTACATGATAGCTTATATTTCTGACCGAAGTGGATCGCCGCAGCTCTATGTTATGGACAATACAGGATCTAACGAGCGGCGTCTTACGTTTGTAGGAACGTATCAAGATTCTCCGGTCTGGTCGCCAGATGGTAAAAAAATCGCATATACTTCCCGCAGGGACGGGAAATTTGATATATTAACGATCTCACTTGATGGGAGTGAAGAGACAAAGATCACAGCGGTGATGCCAGGGAATTGTGAATATCCCGTTTGGTCACCTGATGGATCGCAAATACTCTTCGTTCAATCTCAAGGGGGACGAGAAAATCTTTACAGAGTATCAGCCGATGGAGCGGGAAAGGCTGTAGCTGTAACTAAAACTGGTGATGTACAAATGCCCGCATGGTCTTTTTTGAAGGAGTGATTGTATGAAAAAGCGCGTATTCGCAGCTATGGCTCTCTGTGTTGTTGTTGGTTTCACCGGATGTACGAAAAAACCGGTTGTGACAGTTCCTGAACCAGTTAAAGAAGTTGTTCAACAAGTTGTAAAACAGCCTGATCCGGTTGTTGAAACACCTAAAGTAGTTGAGCCTGTTCGTGATCTTGAAGCTGAAATTCGTAAGAACCTTCAGACAATCCGTTTTGAGTATGATAGCTATCAGCTTACAGCTCAGAGCAAAGAGTTTCTTTCGATTGCAGCGAAATTCCTTAAAGTTGAAGGAAATATCAACGTAACTATCGAAGGTAACTGTGACGAACGTGGTTCAACGGACTATAACATGGCTCTTGGTGAAAAACGTGCTGAAGCAGTTCGTGATTACCTTACTCGTGCTGGCGTTGCAGCATCGCGTATTGAAACAATTTCGTATGGTAAAGAAAATCTGTTAAACGTTGGTTGTGCTGATGATGCATGTCATGAAGCAAACCGTCGTGCTGAGTATAAAGCAAAATACTAAGGAGTTACTGTGCGCGTTCTGATTACTGTACTTGCTCTTTCTGCTTTGACCGGTTGTTCTAAGATAACCGCTCTTCAGCAGAGTGTCGCGGAGATTGACAATCAAAATGATTCTCTTCGTGCAGAGCTTGCCCGTCTTGAAAAAGAGTACTTTCAAGTTCAACTTGAAGAGTTTAAAGCGAACAAGATTTCTCAGGAACTTATGCTTCTTCGTATCGAAGAGCAGCTTGTGCAAGTTTCGGGGAATGTAAATGAGAGTCATGCGCGACTTTCTGAGATTAATCAGAAGACCGGTGAATTGACAGCTCAACTTCGTGAAAAAGCTCAGAAAGATTCATTGAAAGTCACACTTGCAAATAATGAACGTCGTGATATGTTCAATTTGGGAGTAAAAGATTTCCAGTTGGGTAACTATAGTCAGGCAATTAGCACATTTACCGCTTTTTTAGAAGCGTATCCTAGCGCACCAGAAAAAGGTGATGCTATCTTTTGGACTGCAGAATCTCAGCTGGCTCTTAAAAAATACGATGACGCAGAAACTCTGTTTAAGTCGTATATAAAAGAGTATAAAGAGGCATCGTATTTTTGTACTGCCATTTATAAGCTCGGTGTTGTGTATGATAAAAAGCAAGACACGGTTCGTCGAGATGCACTTTGGGAAGAGTTGAAAACTCGTTGTCCTGAGAGCAAAGAGGCGAAACTTCTTAAAGAGAAAAAAAAGTAACTGCTACGATTTCGTTCTACGAGGCACCTTCGCAAGAGGGTGCCTTTTTTGTGAGGAGCCTATGAAGAAGAACATTGTAATAATCGCTACTGGTGGGACAATCGCTGGAGAATCAAATAGTAAGGGCTATGATTCTGGAGTACTCACTGTTGAACGACTGCTTGAGTCTGTACCGCAATTGAGCGGTCTGGCTGAATTTGAAGCTATTCAATTTTGTAATATCGGTTCACAAGATATGAATTTCTCAACTCTTCAGAAACTTGTACAGTTAATCCAAGAAAAATGTGATCGTACCGAAATTGATGGAGTCGTTGTTATTCATGGAACAGATACTATGGAAGAGAGTACTTTTTTTTGCGATCTCGTAATTGACACTGATAAGCCTATTGTATTTACTGGATCTATGCGTCCAAATTCATCGTTGAGTGCTGACGGTCCTCTGAATATCTACAATGCTGTTCTTGCAGCCTCATCGGAACAATTACACGGGTATGGCGTTGTGGTTTGTTTAAATGGAGAAATACATTCCGCCCGTACGGTGCTTAAAAGTCATACCACCTCGGTTGGTACATTTATTTCGCCTGTTTCGGGAGTCATTGCGACAATTGTCGGGAATGCGCTTTTTTGCCAAAGCAAGTATCGCAGATTGAGATCGCCATTCATTCGTTCTCAGCTACAAGATTTAATACCATTTCCTCGAGTCGATATCTTTTATGGCTATACGGCCATGAATGAAGATTTGATAGAGTATTCTGTTTCACAAGGAGCGAAAGGGATCATTTTAGCAGGGATGGGGAATGGTAATGTGAACAAATCGGTAGTCGATTGCTGCGTGAGATTAGCTGCCGCAGGCATTTGTGTGGTGCGTGCATCTCGTGTAGCAAATGGGCCGGTGGTACGCAATCTTGAAATAGATGATTCATTGTGTGGGTTTGTGGTTTCTGGAAATCTGTCGCCACAAAAAGCGCGAGTCTTAGTGATGATTGCACTTCAAACAGGTGTTTCAATGAACGAAATCCAAAAGCTTTTTTATGAGTTGGGGTAATCGTGTGATAACGTGTACCTTTTAGATTTTCGATGAAACAAGGTGGGAACCATTGTCAACAGTGTTAAACCAGAAAAGGAGCACACTACCCTCAACCGCAAATCCATCTTCAATGCACGAACGGTTATCGTAGGGAAGAATCGTTGAAAATTTCTTCTGAGCTTTATGGATAAGTTTTTCTTTCAAGTGTTCCATATACTTCCTCCTTAAATTTCTCTACTTAATAAATGGGTAGAGTTGTCTTCTGTGTTAAACCAAAAGTGCAACTGACGTCCTTCGATGGTAAAACCTTCTTCGATGCGAATTTTGTTTCCACAGGGGAAAATTCGACGATACTGTGTAAGTGCTGATTCGATTAGTTCTTCTTGGACTTGATTCACGATGGTACCCTCCGAGTAATGGTATAGTATAGTATTACCAAAGGGTGTGCCAAATTGCTTATTGCGTTGATTTATAATAAGGGGACCTGCTTCTTACTAGGAAAAAAGTGCAGGAAAAAAGTGCTGTAATGCAAAAAAGTCCCTCGAAGTTCGAAGGACTTTATTAAACAAGGTGCACATTTCAGTTTTACACGCGTGTTATTTTTGCTCCGATAGCAATGAAATCATCGGCGAAGGTAGGATACGTTACTGCCGCAGATTCAACTGTGTCGATAGTCGTTACACCATCGGCAATCATTCCGGCAAGCGTAAGAGACATCACTACTCGATGGTCATCGTGACCATTTACTTCTGCGCCGTGAAGTTTGCTTTGACGAATGATCAATCCATCTGGCAATTCTTCGATATCAGCTCCCATTTTTGACAGTTCTTCGTACATGACTTTGATCCGGTCAGTCTCTTTTATACGCGCTTGTGCAACGTTTACAAGTCGTGTCTCTCCTTGAGCAACAGTTCCAAGAACAGCCAGTGCGGGAAGTGCATCAGGCATCGCGTTGAGATCAATAACTCTTCCAATAAGTTTATCCGCGGTCATAGTGTACGATCCATCGCATTCAGGGGTAAGTTTTGCCCCCATCTCCTGAAGAATTCGGAATACATCTTTGTCACCTTGAGGATCAGTGAAATCGATATTGGCAATGGCAATTGGCCCACCGGTAATCGCCGCTGCAACTGCAGAGAATGTGGCACCAGAGAAGTCACCAGGGATTTCTTCGCAGATCGGAGAGTAGCTTTGTCCGCCAAATACGGTGAACTTACCTGATTCAACATCCCCATCAAACTTTATACCCATTTTTCTTAGCCACCAAAGGGTGATTTCTACATACGGTTTTTCTGCAAGATTTGTCACGGTTATATGCGTGTCACCTTGAAGAAGGGGAGCAGTGAGCAGAAGGCTCGAGAGGTATTGTGAATTGTTCCCTTGAACTGTCACTTCTCCTGCTTTGATAGGTCCTTTGATCGTGAAAGGAGGATACCCTTTTTGACCTTCACTTGTCCACTCTGCGCCGAGCATTTTGAGAGCATTGAGTATGGGTAGCATTGGCCGTGACCTCAATGAACTATCGCCATCAAAAGTGATCTCTTTTTCCGACAATGCGGCGGCGGAACAAAAAAGATTTGATCCAGTACCAGAATTTCCCATAAATATTACATCTGACGGGTTTGGCTTCCCTGCAACGCCTGTAACGAGCAGTTCATTATCTTTTTGTTCGACTTTGGCTCCAAACAGTTTTGCTGCGTTTAGTGCAGACTCCCCATCGCCTTCGGTAAGAGGATTGATAATTTTCGAAACTCCGTCTGCTAGAGTAGCGATGAGAAATGCTCTGATAGTGTGTGATTTGGATGCCGGAATAGAAATTTTCCCAGAGAGTTTCGATCGTTCTACTGTCCATTTCATCGTGTTATTTCCCTTCGATAGCTGCAAGAAGTTCATCAAGATTAAAGAGTTCTACTGGAGCAGTGTGTCCAGTCCAATATTTAAAGGACGCTAATCCCTGAAGGAGAAGCATTCGCAAACCATTTTGACCGCGAGCACCGATCTCACGAGCCTGTTTTAAATAGGGGGTTTCCGCGGGATTGTAGATGGCATCAAAATAGTAACACTGTTTATGCATCTGTTTGAGAGAAATTGGTGAGAATGGTTCAGCAGGATTCATTCCCACGGGGGTGCAATTTATCACGATATCAGCGGATAGAAACTTTTTTTGTGTTGAATCGTCGGTGAATGTACCAGTGGTTACTTCGAATCCCGTTTTTTGTGTTACTTCTTCAGCGAGAGGCTGTACTTTTGAAATATTTCTACCTACTAACGTAAGTGTTGCGGGAATTTTTTCGTGGGCAAGGATCATGGCTAGGGTGCGTGAAGTTCCACCATTGCCGAGAATTACGATATTTTTTTCTGTGGGATCGAAGTTGTCCTCGCGAAGAGCAGAGAGAAAACCGTCGCCATCGGTTGTTGTTCCACAGAGCTTGGAATCTTTTATAAATAAGGTATTAACGGTTCCGGTGAGTTGAGAGAGATCGGAAATTTCATCACAGAACGGAACGACATCGCTTTTGTATGGTATGGTGACATTTGCTCCAGCAAACTTAAGTGCGCGAAGGGTTTTGATTAATCCTTCGAGATCATTTGGTTCACAACCCAGCGGGATATAGCAGTAATCAAGTCCTAATGAACTGAACGCGTGGTTGTGAATTCTCGGTGAAATGGAGTGTTTAACTGGATTGCCAAGGAGTCCTGTAATCTTTGTTGTTCCTAGAATTGTTGTATTCTTAAGCACTTTTTATCCTCGAAATAATTTTGAAAACTTGAACGTAAAATACTCTCTGCGTAGAACTTCCAGTTAATACCTCTCGCGCGAAATCATCATTGGTCACAAAAAAAAATTAAAAACTTTGCAAAATATCATTGACAGTTTAACGAGTTGTGTACTATACTGTTGAAAAACAGTTGACACTGTCTTATGAAGATTGCATACTTACATTAAACACTTTACAAGGAGGGCGATGTGAGTGCTGTTACAAAAAAAGATCTAGTTCAGGCCGTTTCAGACGAAACTGGATTGACACAGATCGATGCGAAGGTTGTTGTTGAAGAGCTTTTGGAATCAATTTCAGAAGTGCTGCAGGAAGGTAGTAGTATCGAAATCAGAGGATTTGGTACGTTCTACACTAAGATTCGTAAACCCCGTCCCGCACGGAATATTCGGACTGGTGAAACAGTGCCGCTCAGTGAGCGCGTTGTTCCTCTTTTCCGTTACTCTGCTGAGTTGCGAGACAAGATTGACCGTGCTGCTAAGGGCGGACCAATTGAACCTATTTTCCTCGAAGTCTAAACCAACCGTTTAGCGAACAGTTGTCTATGTACAACTGTTGAGGTACGTTTCCGCGGTATCGAATCTCAAGATTCACCATATCGCCAACTCTGAATGGATCTAGTGGTATTAACCGCTGGGTCCATTTGTTTTTTGGGAGAGGAACAAAGGTTTTCGCCGCAGATTTTGAAAGTATCGTCCCGTTTAGATAGAACCATTTTTTATCTCCAGCTTTTTGAATTCGAATACCGTACTCTCCCGATCCGGCGATCTGAATTTTTGCAAATTTCTGATTGTCTGGTACATAACTGGAAAGTTTGAGCAGAGTGCCATTTGCTTTATCCACCCCTGTTACTTTTAATGACCATTTCCCATCAACAGATTGTTCTGTCGTTCGATACGCCAGAAATTTGGGCGATTGTACAATCCACCCGTCATTGCACGTTTCAAATGAGCCAACATTGCTTGATTCAAGGGTGTTTGGAATTGGGCAATCAGTGGAAAGAGTGAGCACCACCGGCAGATGGTCGGACCAACCTTGATTTCGATGGATTATGCGTTCTTTCGTTCTGATAATATCCCATCGAATCGGAGTATTGTTTGATAGAAGTGCTCCATTCATCGTGAAATGGGAAAATGATTTTGCTCGATATCGTAGATTTGTGCTATCAAGTAACGTGTGAGGTAACAAAATGTGATCGAGAGTGTTGAATTGTCCTCT
>DYSA01000161.1 GCA_020726425.1 Fibrobacter succinogenes
ATCTTTTTCATAGAAGCCTCCTTATAAGCGGTACAATTCTACTATACCATTATTGGCCAAATGATACTTTAAGAAACACTAGATTCCCTCAGAAGCCGTGGATATACACTGGCATTCCATACGGGTCGCTTGTCAAATCACGCTCATGACTACGATACGACCGCGTCGCTAGGTGAAGCGCAGTTTGGTGGGTATGTACGTGAAATCACTGATGAAGGCATTGTTTTTTAAAGTTCGCAATACTCTTAAAACCGGAGACGTAATTGAATTCCTTCTGCCGTTGGGAAACACGTTATCTACAATTCGTCTTTGCATGAATCGGTTTATAAATTATAAATCGCGAAAAGAAAAAGAGAAAATGTCTGCCGGTCAAGGAAATGCAATTCTGATTCCTTTTGCTGATTTCGATCGATTATCAGAGGTGCAAATTCGCGCGACTCTTCCTGAACTGACCGTTGCTCGCGTGGAGATGTTCGGTTTTTCTGAAGCGCGTGAAGAGCATATTCGCGTTCGCCAGATGAGTTTAAAAATGGAACAAGGGATTGTCGATGCAACAGCATTTCTCAATTTGAAAAAAGAGATTTCAGAAAAAAGAGAACCTGAAGATCTTCGCGTTCCTTCGACTAAACCACTTGTTTCTAAAGAAGATGCCTGCTGCGGTCGGGGATGTAACGGATGTTTAAAGTTCTGGAATGACGACAAGTACGCTCGGGCCCGTGAACTTCTACTGGCTAAAAATGATGGATCCCGTTTAAGAGAACGTGGATAGAACTTAATACTTTTTTTTCTCAATGAAAACAAGAAAGGAGCCCTTCAGAAGTGGCTCCTTTCTTGTTTTCAATCAACCAACAGTGCTTGGCGGACTAGAGTTTTAAAAGTTGTTCTTTAAGAAGGGTTCCCAAATGTGGTTCAAGGTGCCAATACTGTTTATAGTTATTATATTCTGAAATTTTTTCTGGCTTGGAAACACCGTTTGAAATACCGCGAATCATGAGATTTTTCGGCGTGTGTTCCATATCTACAAACTCCATAACAACAGTATTGTAGCCAACAATCTCCAAAATTGTAGCACGTATTGCATCGGTGGCCAATGCCGAGAATCGTTCCTTTAAAATTCCATGTTTCAAGAACAGACCTTGCTCTTTTTGATCAATTTGTTGAAATGCTTCGTGTTGGCAACAGGGTACAGCCATGATCACTTTGGCATTCCAGTGAACAGCTTTAGCGATTGCTTCATCGGTAGCAGTGTCACATGCGTGAAGCGAGACAACAATTTCTGGAGATTTATCCCACACAAAATCCTGAATATCGCCCTGTTGAAAACGAAGGTTTTCGTAGCCGAGTTTTTCTTGAAGTTTTGCGAGATTTGCAATGACATCTGCTTTTAAATCAAGTCCAACAATTTCTACCGGTTTTTTGAGGATTTTAACAAAATAGTAGTACATGGCGAAAGTAAGATAAGCTTTTCCACACCCAAAATCTACTACGCGGATAACCGACTCAAATTCAACTGATTTGATTGTATCTTCAAGAATTTCAAGATATTTGTTTATTTGTTTGAATTTGGGAAACTTGGGCTTGTACACTTTTCCTTCGGTATTCATGATATCCAGGGCGACAAGGAAATCGTGGGGAATGCCCTCTTCAAGCACATATTTTTTTCTGTTGTTGTGTGTTAACGGTTGAACAGATTTTGTCCCTTTTTTGGTGGAAATTGAAATTTCAAATCGTTTGTTCGTTACAATATGATAGTCAGTAGAGTGGGTGTGAACGACTGCTTGTTTGAAATATCGTTCCATAAGTCCACTTAAAAGAACACTCGCATCCTCTACGGTAAGATTTTCGTGCATAATTTTTTGATCATAGCTATAGGTCAATTGAATGCGATATGTCCCCTTTATATCGACCGGCCGAACGTGAATTTTTGTATATGATTCCCCCTTTTTATCGCGAACACCGGAGAATATTCCTTCGACGAAAATTCCTTTTTCAAACGCATTTGATAAGACTGCCTTACACTCTGACATTTCAGTTCCTAGATAAAAATGTTGTCTGTAAACAATTGTTCACAGTAAAGTTGTGTAGAATTACATAGAAAATTCTTTCAATTCTCCATGAGGATTGTTTTGAGGTAGCCATTTAATGGTGATGTTTTTGAGCGTTCCTTGAGATAAATTCTCGATAATTGTTGAATACCAGTCAGTTGAAGATGCAATAATTAGTTGATTTGGTCGCGACTTAGTAATAATATCGCCGAGTTGATCCAGAGTACCCAGGACTGGGAACCCCGCAAGTTCACTATATTCACAGTGAGTTATAATACCTATAATATCAATAGGTTCCCGTTCCAGTTTTGTGATGAGCATGGAAATGGTTTGTTCTTCGGTAATAAGAATTGTCTTTGGTGTAACGTTCACGAACAGGGCAACAAGACGGGAAAATCGAGGAAGGGTAGTTCTCCAAATAATCATGATACCGACTGACAAAAACGCAGAAATCAAGAATGCTACTCGCGAAAATGCCATGGTATATGCCAAAAAGAGTGTACTCATACACAACCCGAAACTAATCAGTCCAGCTTTGCCGTACTCTGCTTTTTTAGCAAAAAGTCCTTGGAGGAAAAATGGAAGAGTGAGAGTCGCTGTTATGAGGATGTGAACGGGAATCCAGATAAACGGATTCCCCAAATCGTAAGGATTAACTTTACCGAGATATGAAAACCGAATAATTGTGATGACCGGAAGAATCGCATTTATGATTAATGAGTCAGCCAGAACTGCAGGAATCAGACGAGTTGCACTAAATATCATCGCAATAAACGCTTGAAAAAAGACTGCGACTTCAATCAGCTGTGGTGGGAAAAATGTTCCAAAGCTTCCAGCGTATTTTCTCGAAAAAATAATCATGGCATTGTAAAAGGCGATTCGGCTGCGAAGTTTCCGTTGGGTGGAACTGCGGCCTTGGAAGTGAATGATTTTTGTAATCGGTGAGTACCAAACCTTTTTGCCTTTGTTGCGTACTTGAACGCAAATATCCAAATCTTCACCGTACATAAAAAATGTTTCGTCGAATCCGCCTATTATACGAAACAGTGCTGTTGGAATGAAAAAGCATGATCCCGATATCGCGTCAACTTCATGCTCTTCTTCTGGCGAAAGCCATCCCATATAGTAGGAACTTAATTTTTTGTTGTGAGGAAATATTCTGCTGAGTCCAGTGAAATGGCCAAAAGCGTTGATCGGTGTTGGTAATCCCCGGTGGCACTGCTTTTGGAATGTTCCATCTTGGCTGAGAACCTTAGGCCCGAGGATTCCTACTTCTGGGTGTGATTTCATAAAAGAAATTCCCGAAGTGAGCGTATCTGTTGAAATGATCGTGTCGGGATTGAGCATGAGAAGCAGCGATCCCGAAGCGTGTTCAGTGCCGATGTTGCACGCTTTGCCAAATCCCACATTTGTTTTGAGCCCGATCCAGCGAACTTCGGGGAATTCGTTGGTGATAAGTTCTTCGGAGCCATCTTGGGAATCATTGTCGACTACGATAATTTCACAAAGAGAATAATCGGTAGCAGAACGAAGGGATCTGATTGTTTGAGCAAGCAGATCCCGTACTTTATAATTGACGATTACAACGGAAAGTTCCACTGAATCGATCATTGATTATTTGCTGAAAAGTGTTTTAAAACGAAGTTTCCAGAGAAGGCCAAGAGCTTCTTTGACGATTTTTGAAGACATCTTCGAAACGCCAAGTTCGCGATCTTTGAAAACAATGGGAATCTCTTTGATTGTCAGGCCGGCACGTTGCACGTAGAAGTTCATTTCAACTTGAAACGAATATCCCGAAGAGGCGATACTGTCGAGATTCAGAGCACGCAATGTTTCAGCTCTGAAACATTTAAACCCACCGGTGCAGTCCATGATTTTGATTCCCGCGATCATACGAGCGGCTACATTTCCGAAATAACTGAGGAGAAGTCTCTTAAGAGGCCAGTTTACCACATTTACGGTGCCGTTCATATAGCGCGATCCAATGACAAGATCGGCATCTTTTGCAGCTTCGACAAAATTCGGTAAGTATTCTGGGCTGTGAGAAAAATCAGCATCCATTTCAAATATGAGATCGTAATTGCGCTCCAGGACCCATTTGAAACCAGCGATATACGCTTTTCCAAGACCCTCTTTTTTTGTTCGATCCAGTATGTGAATACCATCAATAGCTTTTGCGAGAGATTTTACCATTGCAGAAGTGCCGTCCGGCGAGTTGTCATCTACCACAAGTATATGAGACTGTGGCAACTGTTTTTTAATCTCAGGAATAATGAGAGGGATATTTTCCTTCTCGTTGTACGTAGGGATTATTATAAGAACTCGACGATCACTCATGCTGTAACCTCTTTCAAATCATGAAATTTTCATTGTGAAAATAAGTAATGGATGGCTGAAAAGTGAGGATATAAAAAAAGCCCGTCCGCAGACAGGCTTTGAGAAAAACAGTTGTCAAAACTTATGCAACAGTTTTAACGAAAGCAGCCAGTTTTGATTTCTGGTTTGCTGCTTTGTTCTTGTGGATTACGCGGCTTTTTGAAGCCTTGTCAAGAACTGAATACGCTTCCTGAAGTACAACTGCTGCTTCTTCAACAGTAGTAGTAGCTTTCAGCTTTTTAGTCACGGTTTTAATACGTGAACGCATAGCACGGTTACGTGCATTTGCTTTTTCAGATGTAAGAACACGTTTTTTGCAAGATTTATGCTGCGGCATAGCTTCGCTCCTCATTGATGCAAACTATAAATTTTTAACAGGGCTAAAATAGCCTATTGTAGTCGTGTGAGTCAATGGCTTTGTTACACTTTTTCACAAGATGTAAACATCCTGAGATTGCGCTTTTCATTTTCATACTCATCTGAAATTTAAGAGTGTGCGATAATTGAACTCTTAATCTTACTGCTATATAGAGAATGAGTAGGGCAATCTTTCATAGCGATTCTATTAAATTCGGTAGTTCCAGTATCGATGATAGTGTGAAATTTGCGTTGGTAAAATCAGAACCGATGGTCAATAATGTAGGGATTGCAATTGTGGTGATCCCTGCGGCGACTCCGGCTGTGATGCCGCGTTGTGAATCTTCGATAACAACAGCATCAGAACATTTTCCTTTGAATCTATCCAATGCGGTAAGCCATGGGTCAGGAAATGGTTTTGAACGTGGGTAGTCACCGTTGGTCAGATAAAATTCAAAGTAGGGGAGAAGTTCCGATCGAGCATGAACAGTGAGAAAGTCTTCGCGAAGAGCAGATGTCACAATCGCCATTCGATATTTTCTTGAAAGTTCTTCGACCACCTCTTTTACATGCGGAATGATAATTGGTTCACTTTTAAGATATTCGTTAAACAACCGGTTCCGGCGATTGCGAAGTTCTTCGATCTGGCGTTCGTCTGTTAGTTCAGGGAATGCGTCCCAAACGCCCGTTCCGCGGATCAATGAAATTTCTCGAAAGAGATCTGTGGTGAGGTGTAATCCAATTTCTGACAAAACATCTTGTGATGCACGCAAATAGTACTGTTCTGTATCAACGAGAACGCCATCGCTATCAAATAGAATAAATTTTTTCATTGTAACTCATTAGAAAGATTTACCTGAAAATAGAAGAATGACTCACTTCAATCCAAAAAAAATTAGCATTTCCTGATAAAGTGATGGCAAAATTTGCCGAAGACACGCGTT
>DYSA01000162.1 GCA_020726425.1 Fibrobacter succinogenes
AGAAGTGCTGATTCGCCTGTATCGTGTGCTCGATATTTCAGTTCAGGCAAGATTGAGTCCGCTCTAAAAACCCCAATTTTGTCAAAAAACTTAGTCAGCTCAATATTGGCACCACTATATTTTGAGGCTGGACGGTGTTGACTACTCTATATTTTGCGGTTGACAATCCCTGTTTCTATTACAAGGGGGTTTTTAGAGGGGGCTCATTCATCAAATTTCCTTTCAAAAAGAAGGGGCAGCCATTTGACCAATGCTGTAGCGCTTATTTGATCCGACCATGTTTCCACGGATTAAAATCCGAGGCTAATAACAAATTTGATCCTACCGGATCAGATTCGAGTCCATCCGGAGGATGTAATTCAATATTAGACAGTCGATTCATCGACTGTAATCAATAAGCGCTACAGCATTGGCCTGAGGCTCCGCCTCACGTACTCGAGGCAGAGCCTCGTCAGAAGCATTCCAAGGCCGGAGCCTCGGAACGAGTTGAAATTACGTATCGATCATACTATCCCATTCTTGGCATTTATTCAACAGATTCATCGGAAATAAGCTCTTTTTGAACCAAGAGTTTGTGCAAATGAGGAAAATCAAATGGTTTGATTAAATGTAACTACTCAGGTGTTAGCGGGGGACAAAAACTCGCTTCAGCACTCGTTCCCAGCGTCCACGCTGGGAATGCCGACCTGAGGCTCCGCCTCACGTACTCGAGGCAGAGCCTCGTCAGAAGCATTCCAAGGCCGGAGCCTCGGAACGAGTTGAAATTACGTATCGATCATACTATCCCATTCTTGGCATTTATTCAACAGATTCATCGGAAATAAGCTCTTTTTGAACCAAGAGTTTGTGCAAATGAGGAAAATCAAATGGTTTGATTAAATATCCATCGCACCCCATTTGGAGGATATTTTTCACCGTTTTAACGGTATGATCTGCCGAGGTCATAAATACTACTGCCGGTTTTCTATTCGAGTGACGAAGTCGCTCTGTTCTCCGAATTATCTGCAGGATTT
Source organism: Fibrobacter succinogenes (assembly GCA_020726425.1). Lineage (GTDB taxonomy): Bacteria > Fibrobacterota > Chitinivibrionia > Chitinivibrionales > Chitinivibrionaceae > JAIFMU01. Next base: position 1,014 of record DYSA01000162.1, read on the forward strand.
CATCCCCATGAAATCCCGGCAACAAAATATCGAGGCAGATTAATCCGTACGGTTCACTGTCCAATGCATGATGGTACGCATCGAGGGCTTCTTTTCCGTTCACGGCAATATCGACATTACCATATTCATGCAGCATTTCAGCAAGCATATTTCGACTGGTAAAGTCATCTTCGACAATCAATATTTTCATTGGTAACTCCAATTTTTTACACAACTAAAGGGGTGTTCCCTATTTCAATATCACTCATTTAATTTGAGTTCTGGAGGAATTAACCTTTTTTTGACGAGTATTTTAAACAGGTTAGAAGAATCGTAGGGCTTGGCAAGATATCCATCACAACCCATTTTAATAGCATTTTTTACCTCTTCAGCAGTTCTAACCGATGAGGTCATTAAAACGACTGCGGGATCTTTTTTTATTTGACGAAGCCGTTCTGTCTGTCTAATAATTTTGAGAATTTGGTCGCCATGATATCCCGGCAATAAAATATCGAGACAGATCAATTGATAGGGAGAATGGCTGATAGCTCTGTGATACATTTCAATTGCTTCGTGCCCATTTTCGGCAATATCGATTGTCCCATAATCTCGGAGCAGATCAGCAAGCATATTTCTGCTGGTCACATCATCTTCGACAATTAACATTTTCATTGTTTGTCCTCCTCAATTAAAGAAATAGGTGATCAATATTCAACACAAGGGACACTTTTCCATCCCCCATAATCGCCGCACCAACAACCGCTTTCATACAATTCTCAGGTAATTGCAAATGTTTTTTAACTACCTGCCTAATTCCATCGACTGCGGACACCAAATACGCTCGTTTTTGGAACTTATTTTGAATAACAACAACGATATCTGTCGGAATAACACCCAAAGGACAGGTGACCTGTTCTACAGCATTTTCGAGGCGTGTAATTGAGAGTGTTTCCCCTTTATACTTAATCATATACCCTTTACCGGTAACACTCTCAATCTTGATTCCAGAAATCCTCATCGTTGCTTCGACCGAATCTAAGGGGAGAATAAATCTCTCCTCTCCTGCTCTCACCACAAATCCCGAAATAATTTGAGTCGTTGCGACCGATGGAATCTTGAGACAAAACTCGGTTCCTTCATTCGGCTTTGTAATAATTGATATTTCACCGCCAGCATCTTCAATGTTTCTTTTGACAACATCCATACCGACACCTCGCCCACTGATTTCAGTTACTGATTCAGCAGTTGAAACACCGGAATGAAATATCGAGGCAATAATTCTATGTTGATCAAAGACTTCATTGTGATGAATAATACCGAGTTCAATCGCTTTTGATCTAAGACGTTCCAAATTCAGCCCAGCACCATCATCAGCGATTCGGATCGTGACACTACCCGAATGTTCTTCTGCGGAAAGTTTTATGCAACCTTCCTCTGGTTTCGTGAGTTCACGTCGAATTTCTGGCTTCTCGATCCCATGATCAGCCGCATTTCGTATCATGTGGACTAGTGGAGACTCAAGCTTTTCAAGAATTGTTTTATCAACCCGAAGTGATTCACCTGTAGTTATGAAGCTTATTTTCTTCCCTGTAATATGGGCAACCTCATTAATAATCTTAGGCATTCGTGAAAAGAGTACGTTAATGGGAACTTTTCGAATTTCCATTATGCTCTTCTGAAGGTCTCTTGAAAGAATCCCAAATGTTTCATTAATTTGTTTCAATTCAACAAGAAATTGTCCAAACGGAATAGATCCACCTTTACCTCGTGCGGTAAGACTTCCATATAGATCTTCAATAATTACTAATTCGCCAACGAATTCTAAAAAATTATCAACCGATTCCTCACTGATTCGCATGGTTCTTTTGGCTGGCGAGGTCGAAGCGCTCTTTTTTTGTTCTGGACTCACAGTTTTGGGAAGTGCTTGCTCAGTGATAAGATTTTCAATTGAATTTAGTTCAGTATGTAATGAATCGCGTATGATTGAATCAAGTCCAACTGTTGTCGATGCAACCTTTACCGTTTCATAAATATCACACAACTTTGACGCAATTTGAGAATCCTGCACATTGGACTGTACTTGCTCGATCTTCCGTAGAATTTCAGTAAATGCCAAAGAGTTGATCTGTATATTTGCTTTTGAATCTAAAAAATCACGTAAAAATTTTAATGGCGATTCTGTTGTTGGAGAATTGCGATTGTTACAATTTGCAAGTGAATTATTTGTACAAAGCTTGCGTTTTGCTCGATACTTTTCCAGAAGAGCAGCAACTTCGTTCGGTGAACTCTGTGCAATTTCAAAGTCCGCTACGATTTCATCCCATAGATCAGGAGTAAAAACAGCCGGTGCAGCTGCGTGAAACTTGTTATTGAGATAATGAGTGAGCCGCTCTTTCATTTGTGTTATAGAATCTGGAAGAGAACACCCAATCCCCTTTTCTCGAAATAGAACAAATGCCTCTGTTATCGCATTTGTACCATCAATGAGAATTTCAGAAACAGCGGGAGTAAATGGCAAATTCTGTTTTCTTATTTCATCCAATACCTGTTCTATTGAATGACTTAAGTCCTTAATAAGGAATAGTTCGAAATAAGCAGCATTCCCTTTTATTGAATGAAACACTCGAAAAAGAGCTTGAACTGATTGTTCGTCAAATCCCCGATTCCGAAGTTCGATCAGTTTTCCCACGACAGATACGAGTTCATCGAGGGCCTCATCAATAAATCCAATGAGTATTTCATTATTGATCGAATCGTTTTGCGAAGCATTCACAAGTTTACCCCTTTTGCCCGTTGAAGCTCGAGAAGTTTCTCTTTCCAACGGTGATGCCACTGAAAAAGTCGTTCAACTGCTTCGTCAAGTTCGGATAAGTCTACCATAGGTTTAAATACGCACGTGTCAGCGCCATATCTCATACAAGCCAACGCGTTTTCCAATGTTACGTATCCTGTGATCATTATCGCTCGAGTCATAGGGTACAAATCATTTAACACTGGAAGAATTTCTGTTCCCAATTTTCCCGGCATCATAATGTCACTAATCACGATCTGAACCGGTGTGGTTTCAAGAATTGCAATCCCTTCATCCACTGTTCCGGCTGTGAAAACATCATATTTTTTCATACGATAATGACGAGATAGCATTTTTCGTATCTCTTCTTCATCATCTATAACGAGAATTGTCGCATTCATGCTGATTCTCCTGATCTATACGGAAATGTTATTTCAAAAACGGCACCATGAGAAGTATTGTTAAACGCTCGTATTGATCCGCCATGTTCTTTAATAATTCCTTCACAAATCGATAATCCAAGGCCTGTTCCCTTTCCGATATCTTTCGTGGTAAAGAATGGTGTGAAAAGATTTTTGAGAACCACATCGGAAAAGCCCGGCCCGTTATCGCTGATCTGTACGGTCACTTCAGAGTCTGTTCCGTGTAATGAGATAGAGATTTTCCCCAGAGAATAGTCGCCGAGTGCATCCGCTGAATTGACCAGCAAATTGATAAAAACCTGTTCTATTTGTTGTAGATCTCCATAGATTTTGAAATCGGCAGAACGATCAAAATCAATTTGGATCGAATTCTGTAAATGACTCGAACAGAGCAGCAGAGCTTCTTCAATAAGCTGAACCAGTGAACAGGGCTTTCGCTCGCCACTCTCTTTTCGGGCGTACTGTTTCAGACTTTTGATAATTTTGGAGATTCGAATTACCCCCTTTTTAATTGCTTCATTTGAGGATTCGAATTCTTCACAAAAGATTTCAGTATCAGAATTACTGATTCCAATTGTGTGCGCTTGGGACAATGTCTCTTTTACCGCAGGCCAGCAAACGGCGAGAAATTGATTATTCCCTTGAATGAAACTCAAAGGATTATTTATTTCGTGAGCGATCCCGGCTGATAAAACACCGAGTGTCGAGAGGCGATCGGCATGAAGTAACTGCTTAGCTCGTTCATTTGCCAACTGTTCCATTGAAGAAGCGTACATTTCAATTTGGTGGTGCATTTTGTAAAGTCGAATTCCAACCTTGACACGGGCGTGAAGTTCTTCTGGTTCGAATGGTTTTGTAATGTAATCGTGCGCTCCCGAAGCAAATCCTTTAATCACATCGGCTAAACCATATTTCGACGTTAAAAGAATGAAATAGGTGAACAATGATTCGGTCTTAATTAACTGTTCACAAATTTCGATTCCATTAAGGCCCGGTATGTTCCAGTCAAGTATCGCCACTGCGTACCCTTTGTCGTGCTTGAGCTCTTCAAACGCAGAAGCACCATCGGGAAATGCATTTACGACATACCCCCACTCACCAAGTACCACCTTTAGTATTTCACAGCTCGTCGGATCATCTTCGGCGATAAGAATACGTATCGGCCCAGCATCGCAAGATGCATCTATAGAATCAGTAGATATTTCATTTTCAAGCGGACTCATAAATGTCTCCTCTGAATTACATGCCAACTGAAATTCTACGATCAGACATAGAAGGGAGCAATGCTTTTCTAAAACCTTCGCCGCTTGATTTTTTTTGTAATTGAGGTAAATCATTTTCATGAAATGCGAAAGGATCATTGTAAAAACGCCGTAATTCCAGAGTTTTTCTTTCATGCATCATTCGCAAAATAATGAGCTGTTTTAGATTACCCGATTGCCCAGTTGAGGCAGGAGTTTCGATTCGGCAAACTAAAGCCA
>DYSA01000163.1 GCA_020726425.1 Fibrobacter succinogenes
ATTGTCCACAAGGGCGAATTGTGTATGCCCCACATGACAGTAACTTCCATGCATACACCGTGATAGTCAATCAAGGCTTGCGCGATGACCCCTTTTACTCACATTTCACTCTATCCAAAGAAGAGTTTAACTCTCTACAAACTTCTGGCAAGTTAATTCCGCTTGAAACTCTTGATGAGCTTGTCGATAAAATTACTGAGGAGATTTCGATACTGAAACAATTTAAAACTAATAAACTGCTTATACCATATGCGGCATACCCAAAAAGTATTAGAGATCCGCTAGATCTGAAAATACGGGCTGTATCGCAAGGAACAGCTCGTCTCCTTAAAGCCAAGGACGTTTATCACGATCGACTTACACAAGAAGACCTTGCAGACATCTGCGGCGTTACTGTTCGTACGATTAGAAACTGGATCAAGACGTTGAAAGCCAATGATGGCCACGACAAAAAGTAACACATAGCCACATCCCTACTCATGCCTAAAATTCTTCCTCGTGAACCGGAAAACAACTCTACCATTTTTCCCGCAGTCGGCAACAAAAGCCACTGCAGAAAAATATGAGATTTCCGGTTTTCTTTCCTTTTTAACCGGAAAACCAACTTCGTAATTTTTCCTGCAGATGGCAAACCACCAACTGTGAGGGAAAATGAAAATGACATCTGTAAGAAACATTGAAGCAAGTGCTTTCTCACTTCTCAAGTCCTGTAAAATAACGCCGGTAGACCTGATCAAGATCATGGATCAGAACAACCTTGATGAAATTGGCGTTCGTGTAATCAAAGGTAAATCTGTAAAGATTAACCCTGACAATCTTTCTCAAATTGACCGCCAAAACCGGAACAAAATTTACTGTTCCTATGCAGCCATAACTCACAATGGTATTCCGATTGATCTCAACGCATATGACAAGATTGTTTCTGACCATGCTGGAGAACTTGCAATGTCTATGCAGGTACTCAATGATCGATTTCCTAATACTGTGATATTGACTGAAACAGGCGTTAAGATCACCTTCAAAACACTTCCAAAAGACTTTGTAGCTTATAGCAACGGATACACTATACCCAGTGACTATTGCAAAATCCAACATCCCGAAATCGCCGAGGCACTCAAGTATTGTCGTGGTTGGCAAAATGTAAAATCCCGTGTAAAACGCAAAGCTTTACTACAAACGATATCTCAACCATGCTACACCTCAACGGGGCGATGCCAGTATTCGGCATCTAAAGAGTTCGACGGTGACCTAATGCTTCAGCCGAAACGGTTTCGAGTAATCATTGATCCCAAAGCCAATCTGTACGAAATAGATGCAACCGCAGAAGATTTTTTTACCACGGCGGCTCTTGCAAACGATGAGAATATGCTTGATGATTATTTCTCTGATGATGTTTATACCGCCTTTATTGAGAAGGCGGGGCTGACAATCAACAGAGATGCAGCGAAGATACTTTTACTCGGAATTATTAAAGGGATGTCAGATCGAACCGTTGCCAAGAATGCAAAGATCACCATCGGAACAGCTCGTAAACTTCGAGAAATGCTCTTCGCCCGTTATTCGAGATATCGAATCTGGGCAGAGCGGGAGTCTGGCCTCCTTATTGATAACACGGGAACCTACCAGCGAAACGAACAAGGAAGCAAACTCTATCAGCCGGACCATGTGCTATCGACACCACTGGGATTCACTAACACACTTATGCTTAACACAAAGAGCTTTGAAGAACGATATAACGCTGCCATCTCGTTTCGATCGCAGGCAATGGGATCGGTGATCCTCTACAAGACAATCGTCCAAGCGATCCGTGAGAACCTTCCTGTCCACGCTACACTTCACGACGCTATTTATGTGTCTGGTTATGCAAATGCACTTCGAATCGATCAATTGTTCCGTGAATCGTCAAGACAATTCTGCGGATATGAAATGAAAACAAAAATCAAAAAGGTTGGGAAATAATACATGAAACTACAAGTAACAACGGAGAATCCTATGAAAGAGAATGACCAAAAAAGCAATGAAGAGATCGACGCACTCTTCGAAAACCTGCGTAACCATGACGAACTTCTTAAAACCGATTCCGATATCGATTTTAATGATACCGTCGCGGCGAAAAGGTTTGTTCAACGTCCCTATGAGGGTGCGCTAAACTTTATCGCTGAAACCAAAGAGTGGATTAAATTCGATCAAGAAAAGAAACGCCACTCTAAAATATCCGAGCGAACGTTGAAAGTTCTCGTGTCGGTGGCCGTCGAGCAAGAAAGTGACAAGCTTTCAGAGGCAATACGGGAGCTACGGGAGGAACTACGTGAAGCAACTTCAGAAAATGCAACCAAGGCTATTGAAGCTCAAATAAAAATTCTTGGCCTTCGGAAGAAAGAGCTTCGCAAGTACCTGAATGTTCGGAATATAAAAAGTGCTATCGAAATGGCGGAGGACGCGATGTCGATCTCAAACCATCAAATTAACGGAACCTTAGACATGTTGAAAGTCCCGAATGGCTTGGTAAATCTTCGAACATCTGAATTGATAACAGATGAATCTTTTATACAGAGCAAAATTGAAACAAATCAAAGTTCCGTTCCCTTTGACAAAACTAAGAAGGCACCAAAGTTTCAAGCCTTTTTAATGAAAATAACAGGAGGTGATGAAGAACTCATCAAATACCTCCAAGTCTTCGGTGGACTGTGTCTGACTGGTGAGACAAGGGATCAACAGTTTTACATTCTCTTCGGGCCAGGCGCAAACGGAAAAGGAGTATTCGTCTATCAGTTGAATCACGTTCTGGGTGAATATGCAACGACCATTAAGACGGAAACAATTTTTGAGTCGAAACATGGCAAGTCTGGTGACGGGGCGAATCCTGAAATGGTTAAAACAGTAGGGAAAAGGGCTGTCTTCACTTCGGAAGGAAAAAAGAATGCACAACTTGATCAATCTTCAATCAAAAATTTTACTGGTGAGGATGTCATAAGCCTACGTGCGCTATATGGTAATTCGTTTGACACAAACCCATTGTTCAAACTTCTGATCGAAACAAACTACCTCCCCTGTATCCGTGAGCATGACAATGGAACATGGCGTAGAATAGTTGTTATCCCATTTTTGCAAACAATTGAGAAATCGGAAATGATCAAGGGCTATAAGCAGGCACTCTTTGAAGAAGAGAAAGAAGGGATACTTGCTTTCTTTGTTGAAGGAGCCAGACTCTATTATGAGAATAATGGATTACCCCCATGCCAAATTGTGGAGGAGTACACGGCCTCATATAGACAGAACTCTGACCCTATTCGTTCATTCATGGAAAAAGTTACAGTGAAGTGCCCACCGGAACAATACCAAAAGGTAGCGGCGGATGATCTTTATAACTATTACAAATGTCACTGCGATGAAGAGTCAATCACTCCGGTCAACCAAAAGGTGTTCGGAACTGCGCTCAAAGAGTTGGAGTATGATAAAAAAAGGATCACAACAGGTATGACGTATCTAAACATTAGGTTTACCCAAGATGCTGTTGATAACTATCATCTTTATCTAACTGCAACCGCAGGAAACTACGATGAAATTTTGGAATTAGTAAACGAACGATCCCAACGATAAGGATGTAACATGATACGTACTGATAATTTTTCAGACTATACAATTGCAGACATTCAGAAGATCATCGGGTGTGGGCAGAGCAAAGCTTACAATGCTACGTACCATGGTGAATACTACCATGACAAGCGCAGGATGGTTCGTAAAGAAATTTTTGACTACCGTCGTAAACAGGGGTTGGATGTATGCATCTAACGATGTTATATATTACCCCTCGAACTTCCTTTTGCTCTCCGACGAAAGGAGCTGACTATGTCAGTTAAAAATATCGGTAGAAATAAGTGGTTCATTGTTGTTCGTCTCGCTAACAAGAAGCGTGAACATACATTTGAAGGTTCAAAGCTCGAAGCTCAGGCTCGCGAGCTTGAACTTAAAAATGAAATTCGTACTTCGATCGAGGCAAGTAAAGTGAATAGTTCTTTGAAACCACGTGCATATTCGACCTTTGGAGAGTGCCTTGGTGCTTACGAGGAGCGATCAAAATGGAGTCCTGCTGTCTTTATGCGGCTGAATGAAGAGCTTGGACATTGTCGTTTAATTGACAATGAAACAGGCGAAGGTATTTGGGAGCGACTGGATGACTTTGTGGACAACCTTCGTAATTCGGATTCGAGTACAGGCGATCCGTTTTCACCGGCGTATATTAATCGGCATATCGCTCAGGCGAAGGCGGCAGTGAAACAGGCGTATCGCCCTCTGAAGAAGATTCCTTCAAACTACCTTGAAGGTTTTCCGACTGAGAAGGAGAACAATATTAAGTACCGGATTCTTAGCAATAGTGAAAGAACGCAATTGTACAATGAGCTTCCAGACTATTTGAAACCACTGTTTTACTACGCGTGTAGAGTCCCCGCTCGCGTTAGTGAGTTGGTCAATCTTACAAAGAAGAGCATTGATACTGCTCGTGGTGTCTTTGTTCTCGAAGATGGAAGTACCAAAAATGGGGATGGGCGTTGGCTTCCAATCTTTCCCGAGTTTGAGGCGTACTTGAAAACGATTCCGAAAGAGTGTGACTATGTATTCTATCGGAAAGAAGATCATGGTTATCTCCCTTTGGGCTATCCAAGCAAGAGTTCCGGTCTGGTTATCGCAAACTTCAAAAAGGCGTGGTATTCAGCTTGTGATCGTGCTTTTGTGGAAGGGTATAATTTCCACAAAACACGTCAACAATCTTCAATGCAATTGTTGTATGATGGTTGGACGGAGCTTGAAGTAATGATGGTTGGTGGTTGGAAAAGTACAATCGCGTTTCGACGGTATGTTCATGCAAATGAAATGATGCTGATGAAGCGTCTTGGGAAGTGGGAAAATGATACTGATTGGTATCGAACACTTGCCCCTGTAGTGTAAATTTCATACCCGTAGATTTTCAATAAAATCAGAAAATGTACGGGTGACATGTACGGGTACATAAAAAAAGTCAGTAAGAACTTTCGTAACTTACTGACTTTGATGGTGCCTTCTCGCGGGATTGAACCACGGACACATGGATTTTCAGTCCATTGCTCTACCGACTGAGCTAAGAAGGCACTTTGTCATTCTCACAACAGGCAAAATATAGATTCTGATTGTGTCGAAGTCAAATTTTATTTTCAAAACATGTAACTTTTTTTATTACCCACAATTTTAGCGGGTAATGAGGCACCTAGGCATCGTGGAATGGGGTGATCATAGACGCGTTAATTCGATATAGATCTCTCTTGTTCAACAGAAACTCGAGTGATTCTGCGTCAAAAAACTGTTCGAGCTTATCATCATTCGTCTTTGTCAAAATCTCCATATCGATGAGATTGTACACTATTTCCCCAATATGCTTCGATTCTACAACACCCCATGATTTCATCACTGTTTCTGCTAAGGGACCGAACTTAAGCACCGCCAAATCAGCAACTGCTTTCACAAGAATCGGCGCTTTGATATGTCCATCAACTCCAGATCTACTTCGTTCGAAATCTAGTGAAGCGAGTACAAACCCATACGCTTCTGGCGTAAAACGAGTATCTTTCCCTGACAACACAAAATGCATATAAATATCTGATAGCAATCGACTTTCCACTACAAACTCCTGTATATATAAA
>DYSA01000164.1 GCA_020726425.1 Fibrobacter succinogenes
AAACGGCACATGAGTCAAGGGTGGTTTGGCATGGAAGAATCAGAACTGATAGCAAAGGGAATCATTGCCCCATTATAAATGAAAAAAGGCTCCACTATTGTGGAGCCTTTTTGATAGTTTACCTTTTGCTACGAAGCACGAACGAGGGGAACTTTTCCCCTTTTTGCATCGAGATAGCGATTAATTTCGGTGAGAAGTTTTTTGTATTCGCGATTCCCCAATCGAGAGTATGCTTCTACATGGCGATGAAGATCGCGCAGAGTTGCGGCGAGTCGTCTTCCTGCCACTGACGGCGGAGGAAGATCATCGGCTGACTCTTCAACCTCTTTCACTAGCTCTTTAAACAAGGTGTACCGCGATTTCAAATCGATAAAGAGCGGAAGGATTCCTAAACGACTCATACCGCTGATTTTTTCTCCTGTTTCAAGAATGGAAACCATGGCTTCAACTTCTGCAAGAAGTTCTTTGCGAGAACTGAACGTCGAATCTACCGTATGGGAATGGATAATCGCAAAAATTTGAGTTGCGTTCGATTGTTCAATAGGATCACTATCAATTCTCGATTTCACCTCTGCAAAATCCTGAAACACTGTCAGGGCATGGACAAAATGAGAATCAGCTTCGGCTAATAACCGAGCGAACTCACTTTGCCGGGCCGTGGCTATAGATCGTTTTAATACTGACTTTTCCCGTTCAATACGAATTGTTAAGTCATCGACATAGTGACTTCCGCAAATTCTTCGGGCAATTTTTAGGAGAAGATCGGAAACCGAAACGGTCTCTTCGGGTGTGAGATCGTGATATACTTCATGCATAGAAACCTCTTTGTTTCATCTGTTTTCGCAGTAGTAAAATCCCCCTAACTACTGCATTGATGTACCGAAAGGCTACTATTCAAAACAAAAAAACGGTACAGTTTTTTCTCTTTTTATCGAGTAAAAATGTACCGTTTTTTCAGTTGCGAACTATCTGGTTGTCAGCAATGAAGATGCTTTCCCAATGTAACAACCTCTTTGCTGAGCATTTTGTCGTCATCGAAGATAAACCGACCACAGACTCGTTCGCCGTTGAACATTATTGGCAACCAATACTGATCGTCTTCCCACATTTTGTCGTAGGGAATTTCTGACTCACGGCACCAAAATGGATCTGCTTCATCAGTTTCGGTCAGTTCGCCGGTGTAACCTTCGGCGATAAAAATGAATCCTTTGAGCGAGTAGCCATCGACAAAGATGAAGTTCAGTTCTGCTGCTTCCCGAAGTGTATGCGGGGTCAGCCCAACCTCTTCCTGACATTCACGGATCACCGCTTGAAGTGCTGTTTCGCCGGGATCTATTCTTCCGCCGGGGGCGTTCACTTTTCCTTTCCCCAACCCTCTTTTTTTGTGGATCAGGAGCCAGTTGTCGTCGGTTCCGCGGATATACGCGAGAACTGCAGTCTCGGAAAATTTCCATGATTCCCAGTCAACAAGGGAAACATCGGTAGGCATATTCATCAATTACTCTCTTTCATAGGCGATTTTTGGCCCTTTGAGATTTGGTATTGTTTCACCCAAAAAGCCTTTCAGTTCAATTTCATGGCGCGCAAAGGCGCTGCATTTTGATTCCAGTGTAAATGGCTGACCTACCGTGAAATATTCACCTTCGGGGCGCCAGTATCGAACGGTCTCAAAATACGATCCGTCGATGAGGGCAAACGCAATTGTGTCGTTGGCGGCACCGCTTTTTTCGATGTAGCGAGTTCCCGCTGGTGAGAGTCGAAGGCGGATGGTGCAGGAATCGGGGGAGTGGTTGATAAAGATCAGTTCATTTTTTTCTTTTAGCAGGGCCGAATCGCCAACCATAAACTCTCGTTTTCCTTCAAGTGATTCTTCATCCACAGTGGCAATCATTTTTTTGAACAGAGACACTGTTGAGGTTCCATCTTTGAGGATCAGCGCAGTTTTTGATTCACAAATCGGTTCGCCGGTGATAATCGTTCCATCCTTGAGAGTGATGGTCATTGCGTAGGTTGAAAGCGCCAACAGCGCAATCGAGAGTGAAATTTTCATTGGTCAATCCTTGTTTGAGACAGTTCATATCCTACGAGTGCGGTACCAAAGAGCGTGAGGTCGGCATGAGTTTCCACGGTTCGATTAACGTACTCTCCGATGATCTCCCATCCACCGCCGCAGGCAAGGATCAGTGGATCGCAGAGTTGAGCGATCCCTATATCTATCGCTTTTTCAATTCCGCCGGCGCAATCGATGAGCAGTCCGCTTGCCACGGCATCTATCGTTGTCGTTGGGGTATTTGAAAATAGCAGGTTGTACGGATCAAGTGCGGGAAGTTTGTCTGTCCATTTCCCGATCGCTCGCGCTTTGAGGCCAATTCCCGGAAGAATAAAGCCGCCAAGGAATACGCGGTCGCGGCGAATAAAGTCAACGGTGGTCGCTGTTCCGGAATCGATAACGATTAAATCGCGGTGGGGAAAGCGGTGAACTGCAGCCACGGCATCGGCATAACGATCTATTCCCAAAGTTGCACTGTAGTTGTTAGAGAGAAGGGAGCAGGCAGAATGGTCACAGATGATAACGGTACCACGGTGATTGATCTTATGGAAGAGGTGTTGCAGTTGATCAATTGTGGATTGAACAACCGAAGAAATCGCTACGGTGATAGTGGAACCTTCGCGCTCGAAAAGTGATTGAAACTTCAATTCCGCTTCATCTAATCGAAAGTGAACAATCTCATTCGAATTGGTAGTGTTCAGGGCAATTACAGAAAGACGCAGGTGAGTATTTCCAGCATCGATTGCAACTATTTTCATTTTTCCCTCGTCGAGTACAAAATTGTATCGTTTATTTCAGTGAAGTGTGACGACAAGCACAACGCTGAGGCGTGGTAGCTTGTATTTTATTAGTACAGAGGAAATGCACGCTCCGAAGTACCAGACCTGATATCTCGTTGAGCGCATGGACACTCACAAGTAAAAAGAGAAAGTAAAGGGAAGTTTTATGACTTCCCTTTACTTTTTTCCCATGCATCGTCAAGTTCTTGAAATGATGCAGCTTTAATCTGTTCTGGATCCCACCCAAACATCTCTTCGATTGCATTGAACCGCGTTGTGAATTTCGCGATAGTTCGGCGAAGAGCATTTTCCGCTGAGATGCCGTGATGGCGAGCGACATTGACCATGGAAAAAAAGATGTCCCCAAGTTCGTCTTCAGCATGATCCATGTCCCCTGATTCTAACGCTTCACGGAACTCCGCAAACTCCTCTTCCACCTTGTCGAGAACCGGTTTGATTTCTGGCCAATCAAATCCTACACGAGCTGCTTTATTCTGGATCTTTTGAGCACGGTGCAGTGCGGGAAGTTGTTTTGGTATGCCATCGAGAATGGAAACGCGATCCTCTTTTCCTTTTTCCGCTCGTTTAATGGTTTCCCAATTTGACAGAACTTGCGCGGTGCCAGAAACTTCCTCTTCGCCATAGACGTGAGGATGGCGGCGGATCAGCTTGTCTGCGATCTCTTTGCACACATCTTCAGCGGTGAATTTCTGTTCTTCCGTGGCGATCTGTGAATGGAAAACAACTTGTAGCAATAGGTCGCCGAGCTCTTCTTTCATGTGGTCGTCATCGCCCGATTCAGCTGCTTCCATGAACTCGTACGCTTCTTCGAGAAGATCGGCGAGAATCGAAGTGTGGGTTTGTTCGCGATCCCAAGGGCATCCGTTGGGCGCGCGCAGGCGAGCCACGATTCCGATCAATCGTTCAAATTCACTCATGCCACTCTCCCAAGCCTTGTCGCACCAGAACGGGTTCCCCTTCGGTGAGATCGATAATGGTTGATCCTCCGGAAGCGTAGATTTCTCCGGCATCGATTATGACATCCACCCCATTGAGCACTTCGTTGGTCATAAAGATTTCCGGATTCCCCCGGTGTTCCCCTTCGATATTGAGTGACATATTCGCAATTGGTTCACCGAGTGCGCGGATCAATTCGATGACGATCGGGGAGTCGGGAATGCGAATCCCTACTGTTTTGCGCTTTTCCGAAATCTTTTTTCGAACGAAATTTGAAGAGGGAAGAATAAACGTGTACGGGCCGGGCAGATATTTTTTAAGAATTTTAAATGCCGGCGTACTGATCTGAGCGTACTCTTCGACCTGAGCGATATCTGCGCAGAGAAATGAGAATAGGCGGTTGTCGTCCTTGTGGAGAATCTGCGCTATCTCTTTGAGCATTTTGTTATTACTAACGGCACATCCCACGCCGTACACCGTGTCGGTAGGGTATATACAGATCCCTTTTGACCGGCGAAGTAGTTCGACAACCTGCGTAATCAGACGCGGTTGTGGTGATTCTGGATGTATTCGAATACGTTCCATCTGGTTATCCTTTGAAGTATTGATCGGTTCAAAATATATCCCGCTCATCAGAGCTCTTGAGCTAAGAGTGTGAAGAACACTATGCTGGCAGCGGTGGTCGAGTCCCGATCGTTGCATTGCTGTTCCACGTTGTATCTTTATATGCAGAGTTGTTGCATTTGTTGCAGGATTGTCGCACGGAACTGTATTGGATCGCTACGCTGTGAACTATTGAGGTGAAGTGGCACAGTGATCGCTTTAGACAAATTCAAAAATTATGTAAAAGGAGTTTTCCTATGAAAAAACTTACCTTGATCGGCGTGGCGGTACTTCTTGTTGCGGGGTGCAAAAGCAAAGCCGAAGCAGAATCACCCGAGATTACTCCCGTAGTTTCAGAAGTTAAACAGGGAACCGGATCGGTCGTAGAGATTACGTCAGAAGCACAGTTCAAAGAGTTGGCCGCTCAGAAAAATAGACTCATGGTCTTTGACCTCTATGCCGATTGGTGTGGGCCCTGTAAACAGTTGGCACCTATCTTAAAAGATGTTGCTTCGACCCATGGCACCGATGCCGATTTCTACAAGATCAATACAGAAAAACTTCCTCAGATTGCGAGCCTTTTTCAGGTTCAGGGAATCCCTCACGTGGTCTTTTTTAAAGATGGCGGCATTGCGAACGCGTACACCGGTCTCTATCCAAAACTTGCCTACGAACAGAGTGTCGAAATTCTCTCCCAGCCCTTTGCTGATACGGCGAATGGATCGGTAAAAGCGGGAGTTCGTTCTATTGAAATCAGCGCAGATCAATCAAAAGGAAATGTGCTCACCTATCGCGGGGACAAGGTTGATCTCACGGTAAAAGCAGCGGGGAAACCGTTTACCGTAGCGATTGCAGATTTGAAAGTTCTTGATTCCAGCGATGGAACAAAGGATTTGAAACTCTCTTTTGAAACAGAAGAACTTGGATTTATACCGCTGGTGATTTCAAACAATTCTGGCCGCAAAGATCGCCTTTGGCTCGGAGCGATTCAGTATGGCGCAAAGTAAACTGGGTATCGCGAAGTTGATGCGAAGGAGTTTTCTGATCTTCTTTAAGCGAGTGATCAACTGATTCTCGATGTGCGCACTTCCGGCGAATATCTCGATGGACACCTCGCCGGTTCGGTGTTGATTCTGGTACATGAATTGAAAGGGCGATTGAATGAAATTGCTTCTTCAAAGGGAAAAAACGTGATGGTGTATTGTCGTTCCGGGAATCGCAGTACGCAATGCTGTAGCGCTTAAAATTCCATCATCGTAAATTTCAACGAACTGATTTGA
>DYSA01000165.1 GCA_020726425.1 Fibrobacter succinogenes
ATATCATACGGTTACAACATTGCTGCTTTAACAATGGCACCTGAGTAGTTACAAATAATTTACCCATGTTTTCCCTGAAAACATCCGCGTTTTTTCGGGGAAATGATTGTGCACATACGCAGAGGCTACTCAGTTTGTCAGATAAGAAAAGTACGGTCAATGAAAACCAAAGTTCTTTATAAAAATCTCACCGTTTTACCGAATGGTTCATAGAGAGCAGAGAGTACGCTACAATAACAATATCTCGCCAAATTTTTCCGCAGTTGCAGCAAAGGATGCAGAATTAAAAGTCGAATTCTAACTATTTCATTACCAATCGTCAATGCGTGCTCGGAAGAGATGTTTTCTACACAGAAAATCAAATCGAAATAGTTTAATCTATTTCCTGAAAAATCAACGCCTGTTTTCTCGCCGGAACCGCCATTGCAGCAGTTGGTAACGGTATTGTAACACTGATCTTCTGGAGACCACCAGCCCTCAACCTTTTTGCCCTTATACGACTCGATTATTTTCAACCAGCCTTTGTAACAACCGATGATTTCCACGTGAGCGCCGCAGGATCTTCGTTTTCCCGTATTACTTTTATATGATGGAGAGGAGTAAATCGGTGTTGACAACCGATAATTCCCCTGAGAATCTTTTACCGAACCGGTGTCACTTTGAAGGATTTCACCATCATCCATCCACGTTGATACAACGGAGTTGTGAATCCACGCCTTTGCAAATGATCAGTTCTTTCCCGATTCCAGTTCCAGAGAATCAATTTGCCACCATCCATTCCGAAATGCAATTGCGTGAACCGAGTGAAACGTCTCGTTTGCAGCGGGAACACTCATCACCACGCTACCTTTTGGAGATGTGCGAGAATGTTTGTTTTCGTTGTATCGGGATCATCGATTGCAAACCAGACGTCGCAATCACAATTTTCTGCAGCAAAAGACGAAAAGATCGCCACTACTATAAAGAGTGCAGTTTTCATTCCTCACCCCAACTCTTCCAGGGCGACCTGAATGTTCTCCCACTCTTCCATCTGAGATTCCAGAACTGCGGTGAGTTCGTCAATCTCTTTTTGGGTTGAAACCAGAAGATCGAAATTCTGAGCGTTTGCTTCATCGTGAAGCACAGCCACTTTCGTTTCAATTTTTGATTCTGTTTCCGCAATGGTTCGTTCGATCTTTTCAAGCTGGCGGGAGATTTTCTTTTTCGCTTCGCGCTGATCCATACGATCCTGTTTCACCGTCTCCTCTTTTTTGATTTCAACTTTGGCAGAATCATCACTCCCATTGCTGAACACGCCCTGTTCGAGGTACCAACGGTAGTCATCGAGATTCCCCGGGAAATCACGAACCATTCCGGGGCGAACTTCGATGATTCGATCCGCCATCGACGAGATAAAGAACTCATCGTGAGAAACAACGATCACCGTTCCGTCGTATTCGGCAAGCGCATCGGCAACCGTTTCGATAGAATCAAGGTCGAGGTGGTTGGTCGGTTCGTCCAGAAGAAGTGTGTTCCCCGGTTTTACCAACATCATTAATAAGGAAAGACGCGATTTCTCTCCACCGGAAAGAACATCCACAGTCTTGAGCACTTCATCGCCGGAAAAGAGGAATGTTCCAAGAAGTTTACGAATCTCGGTGGGACGATTTTCGCCAAGCTGATCGGCGATCGTGTCGTAGAGCGTTCGTGATCCGTCAAGATCATCCAGTCGGTGCTGACTGAAATAGCGAACATCCGCGTTGTGGCCGATAAGTAGTTCACCGGAGAACGGGTCAAGTCGATTCGCCAGAACTTTCATGAGCGTCGATTTACCGGCACCATTGGGCCCGATGATCGCCACTTTGTCACCTTTGTTCACCGTGAGCGACACATTTTTCAAGACGACATTTTCTTCGTAACCGGCAGTGACTTTTTCGAGACGGAACGGAACTGATCCACACGGCGTCGAAGGAGGAATGACAAAATCGAGCGAGCGACGAACAATCGACTCCTCAGGACGTTCTTCATAGAGTTTGTCCAGATATTTCATGCGCGATTTCGCCTGAGTCGCCTTGGTCGCTTTCGCCTTGAATCGTTCGACGAATCGTTCGTTCTTTTCGATTTTTTCATTCAGATTCTTGAGCCGTTTCGCTTCGTGCTCTTCGCATTCCGCTTTCCAAAGGAAATAGGCTTCGAGATTTCCCACGTGATCAGAGATTTTCTGACCGGCAATTTCCAGCGTGTGAGTCACCACGCGATTCATAAAGTCACGGTCGTGAGAAACGATCAGCATTCCCCCACGGAATCGAAGAAGGAATCGTTCAAGCCAAACGAGCGAGTCCATGTCGAGGTGGTTGGTCGGTTCGTCCATAATAAGGAAATCAGGATCTTGCAGAAGAAGCTGTGCCAAAACCACTCGCATCCGAAATCCTCCAGAAAGCTGAGTCACCGGTTCGTGCCACTTCTCCTGAACAATCCCAAGACCAGCCATGATCGTACTCGCTCGCGATTCTAAAGAGTAGATGTCGAACCGTTCGATCTCCTGTTGAAGTTCGTGAACTTTCTGTGAAGCATTGGCGTACTCTTGTGAACGGTGATCTTCAATTGATGCCAGTTCCGCAAAAGCTGAATCAGCTTCGAAGAGATGTTTAAAAGGAGAAAGAACAATTTCCATGGGCGAACAGTTCATCGGGGTTTCTGCTTCTTGAGCGAGATACGCAACCTTGAACGCCGGCGAGATATTTACACTTCCCGAATCAGGAAGTTCTTCACCAGAAAGGATGCGAAGGAGAACAGACTTTCCTGCACCATTATGGCCGATCAATCCGTACCGTTTTCCAGTGTGAAGAGTAAGATTTACATCGCGGTACAGAACCTTCGCACCGTACTGTTTTTCAATATTCTGAAGAAGAATCATACTTTTTCCTTTTTTATTTTCATCTCGTCTAAAGATACATTTTGCCCGTAAACTCTTGTCAGGTAGTCATTTTTTCTTCTTGACAAGTGCGACCATTTGGGTGTAGACGAATTAAATTTTTGCCATTCCGCGTGTCTCTTCATATATTAATCAACATCACACTTTAACAGAAGTTGTATTTAACAGGACGAGTATTTTGAAACTTTTAAAAATTACGACCCTGATTTTACCGATTTTATTTACGTTAAACAGTTGCGATTCGGACTCCCGAACGAGCTGGTTACCGAAGAGCAAAAAACAACAGATAGCCGACAGTACCGCTACCGCAGATTCAATCAAAGCCTATCTCGCAACTCTCCCCATCGAAAAAAAAGAATCTCTCAAATCCGGCGAAGGCCTCATGCAGGTGATGAAACGCCTGAAAATCGAACAACAACTCGCTCTTCAAGTTATCAATGCTCTCGGTGATGAAGTGGAACTCGACAAACTTCGATCAGGGAAAGAGTTCAAAGGTCTTTTCACCCCCGATTCTTCGAAACTCCTTGAATTCCGCTACCGCGAAGATATTATCACCGAACATGTAATCAAAATCGACTCACTTTCAGATTCTATTACCTACGCAGCTATTACCAGTCCGACAGAAACCCTGTACCGCCTTGTAAAAGGAAAACTTGAGAAAAATTCAACACTGAACAAATCACTGATTGATGCAGGAATTCCCTCATCTATCACTCATGTGGTCAGTGGTACTTTGAATTCCAAGATTTCGTTTAAAAGCGATGCTCGTGTAAATGACGAATTTGAGGTTATTCTCAAGGAAGAGTACTGCAACGACACGCTGCTCCCTTCGAGAACACAAGTGCTGTACACTTCATACGAAGGTGTGCGCGCAGGATTTACCGAAGCGTATCGCTTTGCCGACAGCGATGCAAAATCTTCATTCAATGCATTTTACACTCCTCTTGGTGAAGCTCTGGTCAGCAATGGTCTCCGCTTCCCTCTCGACCACATTCACGTAACTTCATCCTTTGGATATAGAACTCACCCGGTGACCGGTCAGTTCAAAATGCACAATGGAATTGATTATTCAGCAAAAACAGGTACTCCTGTCTATGCTGTAGCCGAAGGAAAAGTGGTTGAGTCTGGGTACGATGGAACGTCAGGAAACAAAGTGGCAGTTCGCCACGCAGATGGAACGACAACATACTACCTTCACTTGAGCAGAATATTTGCCAACAAAGGAACACGCGTTGCTGCTCGCCAGAAAATCGGTGCAGTCGGCAATACCGGACGTTCAACGGGACCACACCTTCACTTTGGTGTAAGAACTGCAAGTGGACAGTGGATGAATCCTGCTAAAAAGAACATGATCGCTTCGCCAAAACTCTCCGGCGAACGCTTTGCAATGTTGAAAACACAGATTGGCGAGATTCAGGGGATTCGCGTAGCTCTTGAAGCGGGAAAACAACCGGTTCTTGCTCAGAAAAAAGTTGAAACAAAGCAGAAAAAGATCTAATACTTTCCCCGTGATTTTTGGATATGGATTTGATTTTCAAAATGGGCGCTATCTTTAAAGAGATAGCGCCCATTCTTTTTGTATGGGTAATGAATCAAATCGACACGTTTCGCAACTCTCCTGCGACAGAAGAAATACCACATAACAAACAGCTCTCCTCTATGGGATCTTTACCAGTTACACCGGCAGTAAAAGATTGATCCGCGTACCATAACTCTTAAACTACAGATAGTAACTTCTTCTGACACTGATTCTCACAACCTTCCGTAACTCGCGATATTCGAACTGTGCAATATTCTTCGCCCCAAGGAACCCCGCGAACCACCCATGAAAAAGGGCCGCCTCATTTCTGAGACAGCCCTTTATTATTTCAATTCAAAATCAACTTAGATTGATTTGATTGCTGATACCATCGCGTTGAACTGTTCGAGATACGCCGCGATTTTCACTTTCGCTGCTTCAACAGTAAATCCGAATTTCTCATCGAGAACGTTCGCCGGAGCTGACGCACCAAATGCTTCACGACCGAACACGCCACCAAGCGGTCCAACCAGCGTGCGAAGTGAATCAGGCAGACCAGCACTGTACCCAAATGTTGGAACACAGCACGGAATTGTTGTTTCCTGATACTCTTTCGTTTGAAGTCTGAACAATCCTTCAGAGATTGCAGAAACCACACGAACCGATTTGCCTTCAGCTTCGAGAGCAACCGCAGTGTCAACCATAAGACTTACTTCAGAACCGTTTGCCACGAGAACAAGGTCAACCTTTGATCCTTTTTCTTTGTGAACAACATACGCACCTTTGTCCGCATTGAGTGCATCTTCGAAACGAGACGCGCCAACAGCAGGAAGGTTCTTAACGTTCTGGCGAGTAAGAATAAGAACCGTTGGAGAAGTTCGATTTTCGATCGCAAGTTTCCACGCAACGATTGTTTCATCTTTATCTGCAGGGCGAAGAACCAATACAGAAGGTTTACCGGCAAAGTTCGCCATTTTTTCAAGAAGACGGATCTGAGTTTCCTGTTCAACCGGCTGGTGAGTCGGTCCATCTTCGCCGACGCGGAATGAGTCGTGGGTGAACACATATTTAACCGGAAGTTCCATGAGAGCGGCCATACGAATCGCCGGTTTCATGTAGTCAGAGAACACAAAAAATGTTCCACACACCGGAATGATTCCGCCGTGAAGAGCAAGACCGTTCATGATCGCTGCCATGGTAAGTTCTGCAACACCAGCCTGAAGGAACGC
>DYSA01000166.1:0-1972 GCA_020726425.1 Fibrobacter succinogenes
CAAATCAGTTCGTTGAAATTTACGATGATGGAATTTTAAGCGCTACAGCATTGGGCCGATAGGCGTGCCGTATTTCGGCACCGAGCGAAGCGACGACCAGAGCAAGCACGACGGTGAGCCGACACGACCAAAGGCAACGCAATTACATTCTATTACTTCGCGGTGCAAATATATGGTACTCTGAGGATAAATCGACAAAAAGATTACATGATGAAACGGTAATGCATCACGTTTAGTCATTTGGTCGGTTAATCGTTTCGTCCAGTCTTATGTTTGACACGCGATTTACTATATGACTATTTTTTCGCCAAATCTTACTCTCGCACAGAAGTAAAAAAGTCACCGGATATTTCTATTCGGTGACTTTGTCTTAAACGGAGTAATCCTTACTACTTGAGCAGCTTTTTCACTGCGTCAGCAACAATTTTGATACCTTCTTCGATGCGATTTTCCGCAGTGTGCGAAAAGGCGAGGCGAATTGCGTTGTTCTTTTTGCCTTCGGGATCGAACGCACGACCTACCACAAATGCAGCACCCTCTTTTACGGCCAAAGCAAAAACTTCGCTTGAGTCCATGTATTCAGGAAGCGTTGCCCAGATGAAAAATCCGCCTTTGGGTTTTGTCCAAACAACCTCTTGGGGCATATAGGTTTCAAGCGCTGAGAGCATGATTTCAGCGCGGCGTTTGTAGATCGGGCGAAGCCAATCGAGATAGGGCTGAAGTGCTCCGTTGCGCAAGTACTGATCTGCCAGAACCTGCGTATAGGTGGAAGTACACGCGTCCTGTGACTGTTTTGCCAGTTCGCACTTGTTGTAGATTTCATCGGGAACCAGCATGTAGCCGATACGGAATCCTGGGCCGAGAATTTTTGCGAAGGTTCCCACGTAACAGATCTGTGATGAGTCCTGAGTGATCGCTTTCATGGGCGTGGTGAGTGGAAGATCTTCTTCATTGAACCAGAGTTCGCCGTAGGGGTCGTCTTCGAGAAGGATCAGATCGGGGAACTCTTTGAGAAGATCGATGATCTCCTGTTTTCTTTTCGCCGAGTAGATTGTTCCCGCTGGATTTTGGAAGTACGGAATAAGATAGAGGATTTTTGCTAGTTCTCCGGAAGTAAGTGCATCGCGAAGTTTTGCAATGTTGATTCCCTCTTCATCCAGTTCGATGCCGATGTTCTGAGCACCGTAGGAGTTAAATGCCGCCACTGATCCCACGAATGATGGAAACTCGCAGATCACCTTGTCACCTTCGTCGAGGAATACTTTTGCCAGAAGGTTCATCGCCTGCTGAGCACCGGTGGTGATTAGAAGTTTGTTCGTGTCGACCGGAAGACCGCGACTGCGAAGGTATTCGGTGAGACTCTCTTTGAGCGCTGGATAGCCATCGGTGGGGCCGTACTGGCAGGCTGTTTTTTTAGCCGCATCGGAAAGACCGGCGTAGATAGTGTCGATCGCTTCGATCGGGAATAGATCGTTGTTGGGCATTCCGCCGGAAAACGAGATGATCGATGGATCGGCTGCAAGTTTCATCAGTTCGCGAATCTCGGATGCGCGAAGTTTTTCAGCACTTCTAGAAAATCTCATTATTTCTCCTATTTTTGTTTGAACAGTGAGAAAATAGGTCATTGCGCCGTTTTTTAAAAGAGTGTTTGCCGTGAATCTGGGCTGAAGTTTTTCCATAAGAGCACGAACAAACAGTTGAGGTTTCTACTCAAGGGTTTGTTCGGTATGCAATCAAGCTCCAGCGTTCGTTGGGAATCCCGTTCTTGATGGTTCGCCAGCTTTAGTGAGGCGTGGCCTTAAGCCTGAATTCCGAGCAGGGGGCTTGATACGAATATTCCGTGCATTTATTTCTCACTGGATCAATAGTCACTGAAATCAAGGATTACTGTTCACATTGAACCGTTTACTCTTCGATTTGAACCGTTTACTCTTCGATTTGAACCGTTTACTCTTCGATTTGAACCGTTTAC
>DYSA01000166.1:2072-5655 GCA_020726425.1 Fibrobacter succinogenes
TCTTCGATTTGAACCATTTACTCTTATAAATCGCCGTTTACTCTTCCTGAGTAGGGCTTAAACAGTGAAAAGTATAAGAAAAGGCACTTTTCGAAAAGAGTACCTTCTGCTCCGGAATTAACCTTTCCAATTCCCAATTATCCAGCGAGAGCAGTACAATGAAAACAAGCAAAAAGCTTAAAGGAGATTCCGTGTGTAAACTTGTGGCTTGAAGCTTTTCACTTTTGGTTCCGGCTTGTCCTGATTAGGAAACTGCCTGAGTTGTGATCAGTTGAGTTATTTGTATGCAAAGCAGAAGATGAGACAAAATTGTCAATCAGGAAATGAATTCATTCATTCCGTGTAGCGGTAGAAAGCTCGAGGGCGAGGAAATCTAACGGTTCTGAAATCGCTTCAAGAATATTCGAATAGCAGTCGAAGGAACAGTGGAAGTGGCGAAGAGTGGAACAGGCTATCATCAGATTGCTCTGAAATCCAAACTCTTCGATCAGAAAGCTATCTCGATCCCGTCGAGGAACAGAGTGATTTGTATTTACACCTGCCACTGATTCAATAATTTCTCCCGTGGTCAAAAATCCAGATCCGTAGCTGACCACCGGTTTTCCCAAGGCGAAAGCGTACCCGATCTCCCACGCTGTGCCGTCGTCAACACAAGCTCCGCGAAATGGGGTGACATTGGCGATCACTCCATCGCACTGATCCAAATGCATTTTGTTGATTGCAAAAATCTGCTGGGCGATTGCTCTCTTGTCCGGATTTGTCCAGTCGATTCCCGAATCGCCGGGGATCAATGCGATGATCCCTTTTGATTCACAATAGGTGGCAATCTCCTGTTCCATCTCTTTTGCATGAGGATGGAATACGTTCGGTCCGGCGAAGTAGATCTTTAAAGCCATTGATCCTCGATGTTGATTCCCGATACGTGAATTCCATGTACCGTTGAACGATCTACATATTTGAGATCTACTGAAACCGATACCTGTTCTTTGGGCATCACCATGAGATAGTTATCGCTCCACAGTCCACCGGCGATGGGATTCTTTTCAGAATCGATTAGGTCAATAAGAACTGATACGGCAACATTTTTACCGTTATTCGTGATTGTTAGCATGTATCCGTTTTCATTTTCCTCTTTTTCAATTGTCAGGGAACTCTGAGGAAGAGTAATCAGGGAAGAAAAATCGGTTGGACGGATCAGCGGGCGGTAGTACCATTCCGTAGGAACTCGTTCGGCTTTAAAAATCTCTACAGTTTTCGACAACCAGTAGACATTTCGATCGATCATTTTATTTTCTTCGTCTTTGATTTTTAGGCTGAGGAAGAAAAGTTCTTCCGCAGGATATTCCGGAGAACTAAAGAGGTGGCGTTCCATTGGTTTTAGCGAAACGGAGTCTACATTCTGAGAAAAACGTTCTCCATTTGAAGTAAAAAGTTCAATGATCGCGAATCCTTTAAACGATTCGTGGGTATCATTTACAATCCAGATTGATCGGTCATCGTAGCTATACTGAAGGTGAATTGGAGCACAAGCTCGACGCGCGCCGAAAAATCCGCCGGTGGGGAACATCCAGAAGTCATACATTTGCCAGATTAGCGAAGGCCAGTGGCCATTCATCATCCATCCAATGACACCGGTTCCTTTGGGGTAGTTGCGTGCGTATGCTTCGTACATTCCTCGCCACGCTTCGAAACTATTGATTTGAGCCACGGCGAGATACTTTTTTAGATCAGTTCGTTTTACGCCGTATCGTGTTTCAATTGCGTTGTCCATAACCTCGGTGGTGATAAATGATGCAAGGCCTGCGTGATGGTTCCACGAATCTGATCCCACGTACTGTTGCGATTCATCGGGGATCATTTTACACACTGTTTCGTATCGAGGGTACGATGAGTCCGGTCCCGTTTCGGTGTTGAATGAGATTGCGTGGCCGGGCATATCATCGTTGTACCAATACGAAGGCGGAACATAACCGTAAGGGCCGCTCATTTTTACTCCACTTGGGCCGGTCAAGGTCGAAGGAAATGCCGCTGCCGATGATATTTTCGCCAGTGTAGGAGCGTGGGCCGCTAACTCTTCGAGATAGATCTGTTCCACTGGTTCAATTGGCGGGAAGTCTGATCCGTAAAACCACGCCGCAAATGAAGCGTGATTTCTCAGGCGAAGGAGTTGACTTCGCTGAGATTGGCGAGCAACTTCGTAATCGTCAGGTTTCCATTTATCCCACTGTTCCCAATGAGTGCAGCACTCCCAACCTGCAAGAGCGAGGATACCTTCGCGGTCACACACGTCCCAAAGATGATCACTCCCCATTTTTCCTTCGATACGCACGGTGTTGAAATTCATCTGTTTGAGGTAGGCGATATCA
The DNA here is from genome assembly GCA_020726425.1 of Fibrobacter succinogenes. GTDB lineage: Bacteria > Fibrobacterota > Chitinivibrionia > Chitinivibrionales > Chitinivibrionaceae > JAIFMU01. The sequence goes on from DYSA01000166.1 coordinate 4,439, forward strand.
AGTATCTCTTTCGAGTGATCTTGTCGCAATAACAGATCGGGACTCCACGCAGTTCCTCGAATGAGAATCTCTTTCCCGTTAATTTTGAAATGACGCGAACCGTGGCTGTTGATCTCGGCAACAATCTCTCGAATACCAAAGGTAATTTCTGATGAATCTGAAACTGAACCGCCTGTGGAAACCGAAAAAGTAGCTTTGAACAGTGGCTGATCACCCATGTTCCACGGCCACCAGAGTTGCGGATTTTTGATATTCAATTGCGGATACTGATCGGCGGTTAGCGTTACGATTTTTGTTTCCAGAGACCGAAGTGAACAGTTCAAGGTGATGGTTTCATCGAGTACTTTTACCGTAATTGAAGATTCTGTTGGCTCTTTTGAAAGATTAACCAGAGTCAGTTCAGCAGTAAGTTGTGCTTCGTCGTAGATATTGTTTAGGCTTGTGCGAATAGTCGGATGTTTCAAGGCGACAACTCCGGTGCTGTAAACCGTGACGGGTTGCCATATTCCCGCCGAGTCGTCTGGAGCTACTGGTGACCAGTCGATAAAACTCATACCGAGTTCATCCGGTTCCTGAGGAGTCAATTCCACGGCAATAGTATTTTCGCCGGATGTTGTCCAGAATGAAATGGGGAAATCATATTGACGGTATGTCCCGTTCACAAAGGCATCGCCAGCGATTCGTTTGCCATTGACCCAAATATTTGCGCGATAATTAAGCCCGTCAAATTTAATATGAAACTGTTTTTCTGCATCTACGGGTTTAACAATAAATGAAGATCGGTACCAAAACGCTTTGCGGAAAGGAGACTCATCGGGCATTCTATGAAAGGCAAAATGAACGGTTCGGCCGTGCTTATATCCCGGGATATCTTTCATCGCAGTGCCGAAATAGGGATCTTCAAATACGCCGGCTTCGACATAGTTCCCTACAATAGAATTGGGAATCGTCACCGAGTGCCAGTTGCTGTCGTCAAATCCTTTGCGAGAAACAAACTGTCCCGCAGGAATTGATTCATGTAAAGGTTGAAGTTTCCACGTAACGATCTGTTGTTTCATAGAGTTTCCTTTGTAATTTTTCTGAGGAGAAAGATATAATCTGCCGCTTTGAGGAACTTATTCAAGAGTGAAGAAGTGTATTTTGATATGTCAATAAGATGTAGCTACTCAGGTGCCATTGTTAAAGCAGCAATGTTGTAACCGTATGATATTTAGCCA
>DYSA01000167.1 GCA_020726425.1 Fibrobacter succinogenes
GGGAACGAGTGCTGAAGCGAGTTTTTGTCCCCCACTAACACCTGAGTAGTTACCCACAGAATAAAAAACTGTTTTCTTTCTGCGTAATCTGCGTAATCTGCGGACGTTTTTACTGAAATTTATCTGATTTACCTGTTTCTATCTGTGCAACTCTGATACGTTGAGCATCCTGCTCTAACTGGGCAATCGGGATGAAATTTCCAGGTACTCCCACCCCTTTCGAATTTCTCACCCACTAAAAAAAAGGAGCTCACGGTCATTGCTAAACAGATAAATTTTAGTGCATTATCTCTCTATGAATCGTACAATTGCGAAAAACTCAAAGGAGCTTCTATGCAACAGTTCTGGAATGATTTGTACAAAACCGTCCCCGCAACCGCTCGCGCTATGGATTCGATCAACGGCGTTCTTTCCGTGTTTAACAGCAATATTGATGCAGTTGCCAAAGTTTCTCCTCAGAGATTTGGTGACTGGATCGAAAGATTCGGCATCTCCGATCTCCCCAGCGATGGCGAATCAAAGATCACCTCGATTCCCGATTTCCTTCGAGGATTTCTTTTCTGTTTTGAACGGGGAATCGCTCAAGAGTGGTTGATAACCGATCAATCGACTTTCGAACAGATCAAAACGGTGGTGGGATACGATCGCCTTCAAATGGGAGGACAAGGCGGAATTATCGGCAATGTCATGAGCGCCGCAGGAGTAAAAAAAGTGCTGGTTCACGCCGCATCACTTCCGGCAGAACAAGCCGCTCTTTTTCTTCCCAACGAAAATCTTCTTTCAGCCAACAGCAACGGGGAATCACAGCCAGCTCATACAGTAGTGAGAGATCAGGATATCCCTCTGATTCACTGGATTTTAGAGTTTGACAAAGGCGATACAATCACCATCGGGAACAGAAGTATCACCAGTCCAAAATCGAACAGATTCATCGCCACCTTTGATCCCATGAACTTCAAACTTGCTATCGATCCTTCGTTTGTATCCGCCGTACAAGCAACCACTTCTCCGCTAGAGTTCTGCCTTCTTTCGGGCTACCAGATGCTCACCGAACCACTGGCAGACGGAACATCCGCTCAAAATCGGATTGACGAAAGCATTGCGATTGTTTCACAATGGAAAAAATCCCACCCCGAAATGATCGTTCACTTTGAATTTGCTTCGACCCAAGATCTCGCCGTGCGCAAAATGCTTCTCAACTCTTTCGCACCCTTTGCGGACAGCATCGGAGTGAATGAACAGGAACTGATCGATCTTCTGGAAGTTATCGGTGAACAATCACTTGCCGACCAGTGTAAAACCGGTGCCGTCAAATCACTGCTCACGGGACTGATTCACCTCTTTGAACACACACAAACCCCGAGAATCCAACTGCACTACTTCGGACAATTTGCCACAATCCAAAGGAAACAGTTCTCCATCTCTGTGGCAAATAACCTCAAGGGAATGGCTTACGCTTCCGTGGCAGCCGCATCAAAAGCTTCCACCGGATCAATTGACACCAGAGAATCACTGCTCGCTGCACAAGATTTCCCCGTGAATGAAACGGCTCAGAATCTTTTCCAAAAGGCAGCTGATTTCTGCTATGAACGATTCGGAACAGATCAACTGTGGTCGTCGGGAGTTGTTGCAACAGATCAGTTTGATCTCATAATTCTCCCCACAATTTTGGTAGAAAAACCGTTCACCCTTGTTGGTATGGGAGATACAATCAGTTCCCTCTCACTTACGGGAGCGCGATAGTTCGCGGTGATTCCATTTTTTTTGCACGTATCTTGTAAACGATTGCCATGTATGATAGACTCGTACATAATCTCCAAGGAGGATTTATGTCAAATCAAAATAGAAGAATAGCTGTTATAATAGACACGTTTGATGAATACTGCCAGAACCACATTCTCGAAGGTCTCTATCGGGCAGGTGATCAAGCGGGATTCACCATGGTGACATTCCCATCGGTGTCTCTTACCTCAATTCATTCCATAGCAAAACATTACCAACTTCTTCGCGATGCAATTACACCGGACAATTTTGATGGGGTAATAGTATTCACCGGAGCACTATCTGAACACACCAGCATGGATACATTGGTCGATCTCATAAACAAAATTGGCCTGCCCAGTGTCTCCGTTGCCGGTGCAGGCGGATCGTGTGCCGAAGTGGTTATCAATAATCGATCAGGAATTGAGAAAGTCATAGACCATCTCATTCAAGAACACGGCGCTAGTCGAATCGCCTGTATCACTGGTCCAAAAGATAACGATGAAGCAAACGACCGTTTCCAAGCATATTGCGATGCTCTCAAAAAAAATCACATCCCCATTGATGATCTGATAATTACCGAAGGTGACTTCTCCGAAGAGGGAGGTGTATTGGGAATCAGACGACTGATCAACAATGGATTAGACTTTGATTCAGTTGTTTGCGCCGATGACATCACCGCAATCGGAGCAATTAAAGAGCTTAAAAATCAAGAGATGTTTGTACCTTCTTACATCACCGTAACCGGTTTTGATGACATCGATGAAGCATCAATGTTTTCGCCATCAATCACCACCGTTCGTCAGCCCTTCGCGGAACTGGGTGGGCAAGCGGTAATTTCATTGAAAAACTTCTTAGATTCTCATAGACGCGATGGCAGAATGGAACTCCAAGCCGATATAATTGTCAGAGAATCATGTGGTTGTATCCCAGAAGAAATAAGAATTCTGCGTGAAAGTACCGAAACGGGTTCCCACGGGAAAATGAAATCCCTCTCTTCCAACTCCGACTGGTTCGTCAAACGACTCTCCGCAACTATTGATCTGGAAAGTAGAAAATATCAACGGCGATTTGGTCATTTTGACACATTCCAAAAATTTCTCATTCAGAGTTGCGAACTACTTTGGAGCTATTTCTATGAAGCCACTATCGATGTTGACAACATGGATCATTTCATCCACAGTTTCACCTCAATTTTGAGTCAACACAGTTCATACTCTGCATCGTATGATATTTGGGAAAAAGCTCTTACCGAATTTTATGGCATTCTTTCCCATTCGTCAAAAGAGTTATCCGATGCCATGGCGATAAGTCGAATGCTTCAGGAAGCGCGAGTGCTCTATATCAGTCAAACGTCAAAAGATATTCGCATTGCATCACAACATCTTCAAGAAAAAGAGCTGATTCTTCACGAAGCATGTGAACACATTATGAATGGTCGCGGGCGAGTTGAACAGATTTCGACGATCACTCGCGAACTGCTCAACCTATCAATAACCGATGCATTTTTGGTGCTTTTTGAACAACGGGTTGAAGAAAATGAGCGCAAAATTCTACCGAAAAAAGGGTTGATGGAACTTCTGATCTCCGGTGGAAAAGAGCGACAGATCAGTATCTCAAACAATCAGTTTGACCTTCAGACAATTGTTCCTTCCGATGTGTATTCTCTTTGCCGATCAGATAATTACATATTTCTTCCACTCTATTTTAGAGAGTACTACTTCGGCTATCTGATTATGAGTATCGACAAAGAAAACCCCAAAAATTTGTATGAACAACTCCGTTTCCATATCAGTTCAACGCTCTATCTCGATTATCTTTTGCATGAATTCTGAGCAATGACCAGATGAAAATGAGTTATGAGTCGGCAAATATGATTTGTCGGCTCATTTTTTATTCCCGAACCGATGTATTTTCACGAAATAAAACTCAATCGAACGGAAACTACCATGGCACTTTTTGATCAATTTCTCATCGCACGAAGATTTCGCGACTCTTTGGTTGCGATCGATGACAGCCGCAATCCTTTTGAAAATGATTTTACTCGCGTAATTTTTTCTTCATCGTTCCGAAGACTTCAGGATAAAACCCAAGTATTTCAATTGGATAAAGGCGACTTTGTCAGAACGCGACTCACTCACTCCATGGAAGTCTCTTCTCTAGGCAGATCAATCGGTCTTTCCCTTGAAAATAAGATTATCGACCTCGGGTATCTTTCTGAAGATAAGCGAGGAATGATCCCATCAATTTTGGCAACTGCCGGTCTCGTTCACGATCTTGGCAATCCCCCCTTTGGACATTTCGGTGAATCAGCGATCCAATCATTTTTCAAAGAGTGGTTTGTCGCACACCCAGAAATTGCCGGACAGTTGACACGGGCAGAACGGGCAGATTTAGAAAATTTCGATGGGAATGTTCAAACCTTCCGCGTATTGCGTAAACTTCACTATCTCAAGGATCGCGATGGAATGAACATGACCTACGCAGTTCTTGCCACGGTGATCAAATACCCGTTCAACTCCCTCGAAGGAAACCGGTTCGGAACCGAAGAACTTTCTCGCAAAAAATTTGGCTTTTTCCAATCGGAACGGGAAGATTTTGAACAACTGTGGGCTGCATTCCCCATGAAAAAAAGATTCCCCTTTACCTTTCTTCTCGAAGCAGCCGATGACATCGCCTATTCTGTTGCGGATATTGAAGATGCATGTAAGAAAGGGATTATTACAGCCGATGACATTCGCGATTTCCTATCAGACTCTCTGACCGATGTTATGGTTTCAGAACAGGAACGTGAAGCGGACTTTATCGGATTGTTCAATCGGTTTTACAGCGAAGTTGATCGCAGCTACAAAAATCGTCTCGATCTGGCAGTGCAACAGTTTCGCATTGTAGCACAGCGATTTATGATCACCGCGGTCATCGAAGAGTTCATTGCACATATCGATGAAATTGCAGAAGGAACATACGATCGCGATCTGTTGGAAAACTCACACGCATCAAATCTCCGCAACGCTTTCAAATTGATAGGAAAACGAATTTTTAGCCACAAGTCCATCATCGAAAATGAGATCGTTGGCTACAGTACCATGAAATACCTTCTCGATGAATTTGTACAAGCAACTCTCACGGAAGGCAAAGGAGAAAACCCTACTCGAGTGCGATTTTACAATCTCATAAGTTCAAACTATCGATTCATTTACGAAACATTTACTAGCAGATCAGTCTACAATCGACTGCAACTTGCTGTCGATTATGTGAGCGGAATGACCGACAATTTTGCACTCAAGCGATATCGGAAATTCCGTGGCATGGACTGAATATTCCATCCACTTGCCACTAGGTGATTTCACTATTTCACTCGAAAATGATATAGTGAAATCACTTACAACTGGTGTATCTCCTACTCTCCCACTCCTTCCTCCAAAGCACTCCGTAACAATTGAACTTTCTCAATTCTTCAAAGGGAGTTCCCGGACTCTTAATGTCGCCATAGATCCTGATGGTACCCCTTTTCAAAAAAAAGTGTGGAAAGAACTTCAAAATATTCCCTTTGGCAAAACCCGAACCTATGGTGAAATAGCCAAAGCTATCGACAATCCCAATGGTTCGCGAGCAGTCGGTTCTGCCTGCCGCGCAAACCCCATTCTCTTGATAATACCCTGCCATCGGGTTATTGCGGCTCAAGGTATCGGTGGCTTTTCAGCAGGAATCACACAGAAGGAACAGCTACTCTCATTTGAAAACCCTCCAGTTTAAACGTGACACACCAACTCATTTTTTTTCATGTGAGACGACACACTTCATTAATAATCTTACCCGATTGCCCAGTTTAGGCAGTAGTCTAACTTGGGTGAACTGAAGCTTCAA
>DYSA01000168.1 GCA_020726425.1 Fibrobacter succinogenes
TTATTAAGGAGAGAGTATGCGGAAACTATCAGGAATTTTACTCACTGCCGCAGTGGCAGCATCGGCACATTTTCAGGTAATCTATACACCGGAAGTTGAAACCAATGCCAAAAGCCTTGACTTGAAACTTTTCTTTACGCATCCCTATGACGGAAACACAATTCTTCTCACTGGGCGCGATGAAAAAATGACCGGACAGGGAATTAAAGAAGCATTTTTGTACCATAATGGTGAAAAAACAGATCTGAAATCCGCCGTGAAAAAAATTGAATTCAAGTCAAATAATGATAAAGCTGATGGGTATGATCTTAAACTCGATGCTTCAAATGGGTATAAGTCAGGTGGAAATTATTGTGTAATGGTCAATCCAGCACCGTATTGGGAACCGGCTGAAGAGCTCTATATTCACCAGATTACCAAACTATTTATCAATCGCGGTGGCCTTGGTGAAATGGAATGGGCGGATAGAATTACCGAAGGATATACTGAAATTGTGCCCCTTGCATCTCCTTATGGTGTAACTCAAGGATCACTGTTCCGTGCGAAAGTTCTGGATAGCAACGGGAAACCAGTGGAAGGTGCTATGGTAGAAATTGAGTATCTCAATTACGATATCGATATGAATCAAAATCTTTTTGGTGGCAAAGCTAAGATCGATGATGAAAAGCGTGGTATGCAGTTCATGGTTACCGATGTAAATGGGATTTTCTCCTTTGTACCTCCCCGTTCTGGATGGTGGGGATTTGCAGCGCTGTCTGCAGGTAGTGAAAAAACATATAATGGAAAAGGATTGGAGCAGGATCCTGTAATTTGGATCAAAGTAAACGAATAATTTTGGCAATGATCCGTATATCTTTCAAATGCAGATCAATTTCTTTCAAGAACCTTCATCATGCACTGCACTTTACTGAATTTATATTTACAAATCGGAGGTTGTGATGAAATTTCAAGCATTTATTCTGATTGCAATACTGGGATTTACACAGCTTTTTGCTCATCGTGTACTTATTATGGTCGATGATAACGCCGATGGTACAATTACTATCGAAACAGGACTCTCTTCAGGCGGAAATGCCGGTGGTTCGAAAATAATTCTAACAGATCGCGCTTCCGGACGACCACTTTGGCAAGGTATTGTTCCTGAAGATGGTGTTCTGACTACTAAGAGACCTTCAGTTCCTTACGCTGTGACTCTTTCTATGAGTGAAGGTCACGCAATTACTCAGTCTGGACCAGAACTTCTTCCCATCGAAATAAAATCAGTAACCGCAGATTCTTCTCTTAGTGATAGCACAATTGCCTTACCTGCAGATAGTACCAAAGATACAGTACGTACTAAGTAATATTTACCGGAACAGGAATTATTCATGGCAGCAGTAACAGTCTCTCCGCTTCGTCAACGAGGTGAAATTCTTTTTCTCGCAGTTTCCACCGCGGTAATCCTGCTCGTTGCAGCTGGAATGATCGCTCTCAAAAAAGGTAAAACAGAGGGGGCGAAGCATCTAAAGGGGTACCAAATTAGCGGGATTAGCGATCTAACCGGGAATAATCAGGGGATTTTTACCGATCTCTATACCGCTGCGTTAGATATTGAATATTACCACCAGACAAACCATCCTGCATGGCCAGCTGTAACTCAGCTTATGGGTGATAAAATTGCGCCATTCTTGAAAGATGAACTGTGGCAGTCTCGTGGTCGGCTAGACTGGCGCGAACAACCTACAGGCACTGATGCTGCATTGGTTAATACGAAAGCGTACGTCGGTAAGAGTACTAACAGTGCCGACGCGGGATCGTTTCTTGTTCTATTTGAACACTATCACTCATCCGATGGAACATATTATCTCGCAGGTGGTAAAGAGCGTTCCTATACTATTTGGTTTAAAAACAATACGTTTGATCTTCCCGCAACGATAACCGAAGGAACATTAGTTCAGAACGGCTGGAAAGAAGTTGTCTCATACACGGGAAAAGATCAGCGCAAAGAACTTAATCGCTAAGGAAAAATTATGCGTTCATTTCTGTTTATATTAGCATTGCTTATACCAATTTCCGCTTCAGCTAAATTGAAAATAGGTGTATCACTTCACCCGTATTTCAGTTTTGTGTCTCATATTGTTGGTGATAAAGCGGATATAGTTCCACTTATCGAAGGAACAAACAATCCACATGGATATCAAGTTCAACCCAAAGATATTAAGAAGGCTCAAGGCCTTTCTGCAGTCATAATTAATGGGGTTGGTCACGATGAGTTTGCGGTGAATATTCTCAAGGCATCTGGGCAATGGGGAAAAATTCCTACGATTTATGCCAACGAAGATGTCGCGTTAATTCCAATCGCCACAGGATCTAAAATTGTTAACTCTCATACCTTTGTGTCAATTGCTGCGTCAATTCAACAGATCTACACTATTGCTAATGGATTAGCGAAAATTGACCCAGCAAATTCACAACTGTATCGAGCAAATGCCACCGCCTATGCCCGCGAACTTCGCACGTTGAAAAGTACCTACATGACTAAACTTTCCGCGGTAAAAGGAAATCAGTTCCGCTGTGCAACAATTCACGGTGGCTATTCATATTTGCTTCAAGAGTTTGGTTTTCAGGTGGACGCAGTAATCGAACCTGCGCACGGGTTAACACCAAGCGCTGCAGATTTGAAAAAGATTATTGAAACGATCAAATCAAAAAAAGTACAGGTCGTGTTTTCTGAACAAGATTATCCTCAGGCATTTGTGGCGACAATCAAAAAAGAAACGGGCGTTGCCGTCGTCTCTCTTTCTCATCTATCGAATGGCGAATTTACTCGCGATTCTTATATCAATGGGATGAAATTCAATCTGAATCAGCTACTTAAAGCAGTAAAAGGAGAGCAGTGTGAATAATCCGACACGTGGACCGATCGTCACCTGTTCCAATCTTTCCATGAATTTTGGGAAAAATAGAGTCCTCGATGGCATTGATTTCATTGCGAATCCCGGTGAACTTCACTGTATTATCGGGCCAAATGGCGGAGGAAAATCCACTTTTATCAAAGCGATTCTCGGACAGATGCACCACGATGGCAAGATCGTTCTCGATTGGCCTAGTGCTCCGGGTAAAATTGGATATGTACCTCAGAATATCGAAGTTGACAAGACTGTTCCGCTCACCGTGGAAAACTTCATAGCATTGTGCGTACAGGATCAGCCTGCTTTCTTTGGAGTTTCAAAAAAGATTAAAACGGAAATCGATAGAATTCTTGCTCGAGTGAACATGCAATCAAAAAAGAAACTTCTCTTTTCTGAACTTTCTGGCGGAGAACGTCAGAGAGTTCTTTTTGCACAGGCACTTATACCTTCGCCTGATCTTCTGATACTCGATGAACCGATGAATTCGATCGACCGAACCGGTGCTGCGATTTTTTCTGAACTGATCGGCGAACTGAAAGCGCAAGGTGTTACTGTGATTTGGGTTCACCACGATCTGGCTCAAGTGCGAGAAATGGCTGATCAAGTGACTTGCATCAACCGAGAAATAATTTTCCACGGTGTGCCAAGCGAAGTTATGGATGAGAAACATCTGTTAGAAATCTTTACCGCTCAGCCTGTTCGGGAGGCACTCTAAATGGAAATGATATACGATCTATTCCGTCACACGATTCAGAATCTTGCTCAGAACGGTTTGCTGCCCAATTCGCTGACTTACACATTCGTGATCAACGCACTTCTTTGTGCGCTTTTGATTGGGCCAACACTCGGAGCAATTGGTACATTGGTTGTGGCAAAACGTATGGCATTTTTCTCGAGTGCCATTGGAAATGCTGCACTTACAGGAATTGCAATCGGAATTATTCTTGGTGAGCCTGTTGCGTCTCCCTATGTTTCACTCTTTGCATTCGCGATTCTCTTTGCGATCTTTCTCAATTTTTCGCGGAACCGTTCGGGAATGTCCCACGATACACTGATTGGTGTATTTCTGGCAGCTTCGCTGGCGGTAGGATCGACGTTAATGTTGAGTGTTACCAAGAAAATTAATGTTCATATTTTGGATAACTTCCTCTTTGGATCGATCATTACCGCCAGTTCTTCGGATATTACCTTGCTTGTGGTGGCAGTCGGTTTTGCGGTGTTCATTGGAATGAAAAACTATAATCGCTTTTTGCTTTCAGGACTAAACCCTTCTTTGGCGGCAGTTCGTCAGGTTCCGGTGATGAAATATGATTACATCTTTGTGATTCTTATTGCCTTGATCACCGTAGCTTCGGTGAAAATTGTCGGTGCTGTACTCGTTGAAGCGCTTCTAATTATTCCTGCGGCGGCAGCGAGAAATATCAGTCGGTCGCTGAAAAGTTTTGTGATTTGGAGTGTGTTGATCTCCACTGTCAGTGCGGTAACGGGGATTCTTCTCCCCATGCAGTTGGAACTTTCTGTTCCCACCGGTGGCGCAATAATAATTGTTGCAACCCTGTTTTTTATTGCAACACTGATAATTCGAATGATTCGACGTCAATAGGATCTCGCTCGAAGAGTGGCTCTTATTGTAGAGTGCTCTTCGTTAACAATCAACATCTTGAAGGAAAATATGAATATTACTATTGCACTCTTTGTTGTTGCCGTTATTTTTGGCGCATTTTCAGCATTTAAAAAAGGGAGTAAAAAGTGAAATTCTCTGTATTACTTTTTTTATTTGTCGCTTCACTTTGGGCTAATAACCTTGTCGTGTGTGCTATACCTGCTTTAGAATCAATTACAAAAGAGTTGGTGTCAGGAACTGATATCACGGTTATGAATCCGGTAAGAGGTGAGTATGGCATTGCCGAACTTCCTGAAGTGATAAGTGCGAAAGCGTCGCTTTTAGACTCACTCTCTCCTTCTGTAAGTGCAGTGATTTCACTTCGTTCAATAATGGATGAAGATCAACTCTATCTCAAATTGCGGCAGAATAATATTCGCATTGTCGAGATTGATGCAGCATCTCCTCTCAATCCTTCGTTGACCGCTATTGGAACAATAAAAATGGAAGGCTGCGTGAATCCGTATATTTGGCTCGCTCCTTCGGCAGTGGCGCGAAGTGCGGAATTTATCGGAAAAGATTTGGGTGCTCTGTTTCCTTCGCATAAAGAGAAAATCGATTCCAATTTACAGTCGATTCGTGAACAGATCCGCACATTGGTCAACGATTATGAATCGAAATTTGCTACGGTCGAACAGTTCTCTGCCGCAACAATGGATCGTTCATTTGATTATTTAGTAAAAGATGTTGGCCTCTTTGTTACCCTAGAACTTCCGGGTGAAATATCTTGGGGTGAGAGTGAGTTTAAAGAGTTTCGAGCTGGGATTGCGGATAAATCGTTTGCCGTGATTCTTCATCGCTGGGTTCCTTTTGGCGATATGGCTACCGATGCTGAGAAAGCAAAAGTACCTTTCGCAATTATCGAAACAGGTTTCCCCGGAGGAACACTTTTCGATGGGGGAATCGCGAATTTTCTAAAAGGTAATTACGATTCGATTTTGAACGTGTTTACCGCGAAATAGACGACAAGAGATACCGACTTTTCTAAGCTCTCTGAACTTTCTCAGGGGGCTTTTTTAAAATCATTGTTTGACTCTATTAGGATGCAGGCTTCG
>DYSA01000169.1 GCA_020726425.1 Fibrobacter succinogenes
GCAAGAGATTTGATCTTACCCGAAGCAAGCGCAGTTGAAACCGCACGTTCGATATCTTCAGCCATTTCAGTTGCACCGATTGAGTCCATCATCAAACCCGCAGCAGAAATTGCCGCAAGAGGATTGATCACGTTCATGCCGGTGTATTTTGGTGCAGATCCACCCATCGGTTCGAACATTGAAACGCCGTTCGGGTTGATGTTACCACCCGCCGCGATTCCAAGTCCACCCTGAATCATCGCACCGAGGTCAGTGATAATGTCACCGAAAAGATTTTCAGTCACACACACGTCAAACCACTCAGGGTTTTTCACGAACCACATGTTCGCCGCATCGATATGGTTGTAGTCGCGTTTAACATCGGTAAAGCGAGCATCACCCATTTCGTTGAACGCGCGGAACCACAGGTCACCAGCGTGAGTCAACACGTTGCGTTTGTGGATAAGAGTAAGCGGTTTGTCATCATATTTTTTTGATTTTTTGTTACGACGCTGTTTGTATTCGAACGCATACTCAAGACAACGATCAACGGTACGACGGTCGTAGTACATAACCTGAGTGGTTGCTTCGTCAGGAGTTCCCACACGAACCGCTCCACCCATACCGGTGTAGATTCCGCCAGTGTTTTCGCGAACTACAACGAAATCGATATCTTCAGGACCTTTGTCGCGAAGTGGAGTTTCTACGCCAGGGTAGAGTTTCACTGGACGAAGGTTGATATACTGATCAAGAGCGAAACGAGCTTTGAGAAGGATTCCCAGTTCAAGGATTCCCGGTTTTACATCAGGATGACCGATTGCGCCGAGGTACATAGCATCGAATTTTTTGAACTCGTCGATCGCTGAATCGGGAAGTGTTTCACCGGTTTTAAGGTAACGTTCTGCACCAAAGTCAAATGACTGATAGTTAAGTTTGATACCGTGTTTTGCCGCAGCAGCATCGAGAACTTTTACACCTTCGCGAGCAACTTCAGGACCGGTTCCGTCACCGGGAATCAGAGCAATGTCAAAACTTTTCATGGGATACTCCTCTACATAGGTTTTTCGAATCAATAGTGAGAAAATAGTTTTTGGATACCTTTCGACCTTATAGTGGATTCGGTTTTTTTCAATATGAAGAGATTCTTCCTTCAAAACCGTCAGTTCTGAGAATCTTCATCTATCAAAATGAGATTTTTCGATTGTATATTACAAAGGTAAACAATCTATTAAGGAGACAAAAATGTTTCGTCCAGAGATAAAGGTATGTGACTGTACAATTCGCGATGGCGGATTGATGAACTCTTCGAACTTTTCACTTGAAACGGTTCGCAATGTCTACAAAGCGGCCTGTGCCAGTGGTATCGACTACGTAGAACTGGGCTATCGCAATAGCAAGGATATGTTCGATCCAGCGGAGTTCGGTCCGTGGCGGTTCTGCGACGAAGATATGCTTCGTCAAGTGATCGAAGGCGTTGACAACCACAAAGGAACGAAACTTGCAGTAATGCAGGATGCTCATAAGGCTGTTGCCGAAGATGTACTTCCTCGTGACGAGTCGGTGATCGATATGATCCGTATCGCTACCTACGTAAAAGATGTTGACAAAGCGATTCACCTTGCCAACTCAGCTCACGCAAAAGGGTATGAAACAACAATCAATATTATGTCTGTTTCAAATGTAAATGACCGCGAACTCGACGAAGCTCTTCAGCAGATCGAAAACGAAACAAAGGTAATTGCCGTCTATATCGTCGATAGTTTCGGTGCCATGTACAGTGAAGATGTCGATTACATGGTGAAAAAATTCCATTCAATTTTGAAAACAAAAGAGTTGGGAATTCACTGTCACAACCAGCAACAATTGGGTTATGCAAACACTATCGAAGCGGTTATTCGCGACGTTAACTACGTCGATTCAACGCTCTACGGATTTGGTCGTGCGGCCGGTAACTGCCCAACTGAACTTATCGTTGGATTCCTTAAAAATCCTAAGTACAACATCCGTCCTCTTCTCGAAGTAATCGGCACCGATATCATGCCGATCCGCGAGACAATGCACTGGGGATATTCAATTCCATACATGATTTCGGGCATGCTCAACCTTCATCCGCAAGATGCGATGAACATGATGAAACTTGAACAAGATGGCGATGCCGACAAGTTCAAATACGCTCAATTCTACGACAAAATGGTTGAAGAGGACTTCTAATATGACGGGGCAGGAATTATCAGAACTGATTTTCCAACTTCGGTGTAACTGTATTAGTCGCGACGAATCGATTCGCGACGAGTGCAATCTTTCTCCCGTTGAATTCCGAGCGCTGACCTCGCTTTCAAAAAATGATCGTGTCAGCGCCACTGTCTTTGCGGAAAAGCTCGAACTCTCCCCTTCACGAGTGAGCCGCGTAATCGATCGGATGGTTCAGACGGGGCTGATCGCAGTGGAAGCGAATGCAACGGATCGACGGGGTGTTTTTATTGCGTTGACCGAAACAGGATCGGCTCAAAAAGAGATAATTGAACAATCTCGTCAGCGGTGTAATGATAAAATTGAGTCTGTTTTTTCTGAAGCGGATCGCGAAGAAATTGGTGGATCGTTACAAAAACTTTTGTCACTTCTCTGATTATTTAACGATATTTGAAATTAAATCCGAGCAGAGGTTCTGCATGAATCTATATTCGGATCGTTCAAAGCAATCGAGCAGTAAATTCTGCCGGTGGTTATTGAGTGGAGGCCACACCTGTTCCCATCCCGAACACAGAAGTTAAGCTCCACTTCGCTGATGGTACTGCATGGGTAGCTGTGTGGGAGAGTAGGACGCTGCCGGCTTTTATATATGAGCCCTTTAGAAATTTTCTAAAGGGCTCTTTTTATTGTATCTCCAACAATTTCAAACGAATTTTTTCAGCGATTGCTTTTTCATCAGATTCGCGGTTCATCCCAATCGAATCCAAAGAGATCGGGTCGCCAAAGATCAATTCAGGACGATTTTTCCACCCTGAAGCAATCTGTACAGCTTTACCTTTGGGCCATTTCTTATCCGCATTAACTAATCTTATAGGCACAACAACGGCATTTGTTTCACGCATCAAAATCCCCACACCAGCACGAAATTCATGAATTTCACCATCCACAGAACGAGTACCTTCGGGGAAAATAACAATATTCTTACCAGCACTAATTGCGGAATAAGATTTTTGAAGTGGTGTAATAATGTCACCTTCACGTTCAACAGGAATCACATTTACACCAGATTGAAGTTGCTTTACAAAAAACGCTTTTGTCAATTCAACTTTAATCATAGCGTAAGTCCGCTTACGAATCTTCGGTGGAAGAACAGCATAGAGCCACAGACCATCCAAAAGAGATTGGTGGTTTGCAGCGAAAATCACCGGCCGATCTGTGGGAATTGAAGCAACACCGCGCACACGGAATCCCCATAACAACTTTGACAAAACGACAAGCATTGCAAGACCGACAGTGGCAACGAAACCCTTTTGATCCTTAAAGGTGCATGGTTCCTGTAAGCAGTACTCTCGCAGAATCTCGCCGATAGATTTTGTATGATTTGAACCACCGGAAGAGTTAACAAGATTAACCAAATCTTCGAGAGTAAGAAGATTGACGAGTTCCTTCGGATCTACTGCAATTCCGAGTTGTGCTTCAATCATTGCAACAAGATCGAGCATACGGAGTGAATCAAGACCCAAATCCTTAAGAAGTTCAAGATTTGGTGTCAAATCAGAAAAGCCAAGAGCTATCGGAGCCAATTCCTTAACAGCCTTGCAAATACTCTTATACCGTTCGCTTTCCATAAATACAGCCTGAATAGCTGTCATTGGCACCGGAGAAGCAATAGCAATCCCTGCGATTAGCTTTTTATATAATGAGGGCAAGAGATGTTTTTTTATTTTTTTTGTAGATGTTCTAGGAAGTGGGTGGTCACTTATTACAAACATCCCAATTCGTTTATAATCGGGCCTTCCCTGTCCTAATCGATTCATTTCAGAATGAATTGAATGTAACTCCACTTCACTTCCACTGCGACCAACAGACTTCGGAACGACGATTGCTGCAACAACCGTTCTATTCTTCTCTTGAATGCCAAACACGGCAACTTCATCGATACTTTCAGAAGATTCGTAATAGTGTTCTAACTCCTCAGGATAAACATTCTTCCCTGAATCGAGAACAATAACATCTTTGAGTCGGCCAGAAAGATACAAATACCCTTCATTATCAATTCTCCCTCGGTCACCAGTGCGAAACCACCCATCTGCCGTAAAAACACTAGCAGTCGTGTCGGGATCATCGAGATACCCTGCAAAAACTGAATCACCTTTAAACAGAACTTCACCCCACCCATCGACATCAGGTGTTTCAATTTTCATTTCGTTGAGCCCTATAATTTTTCCAACGGAACCTTGAATTGGGCGTTCTCGCGGACACAAAGTAATAGGTCCAAACGTTTCTGTTAAGCCATATCCTTCCACAATGTCAAAACCAAGGGCTTGATAAAATTTAAAACTGCGAACATCAAGTGAAGCACCTCCTGATATGATCAGTTTGAAATTTCCACCAAATTTTTTATGAATTGCAGCGAAAATTTTCCGTTGATTTTTGGGACCAATTATTGGACGTAATCGATAAGACAATGCTAACATAGAAGTAAAAAGAGTGTTAAATATTGTGCCCTTTTCAGAAATACCTCTTTTTATTCCTTCGAGTATAAGCGTTAACATTTGTGGGACAGCAGGAAGTGCAGAAATTTGCAAATTCTTCATGGCCGATGTTATCTGTGGCCCCCGAATTTCAGGGATAAACACAACATCTACACCTTTCATAAGTGCACCAGCAATTGTCGCAGCAAAGCCAAATACGTGATACAACGGTAAAACAGCCATAACGCGATCAGATTCTGTTACACCCATCATTGCAACCGCGTACTCGGCTGTTGAACAGTAGTTTTTTTGAGTGAGTACAACCCCTTTTGATCGACCAGTAGTTCCCGATGTGAACAAAATTGCAATGCTATCATCAGGTTCAAATTGACGGGCGAAAATATTATATGAAGGATCACCCAAAGCGAGGAAATCACTCCACTCTACATGGTCTGTACTAAGTGAGATTGGCCCGGTTAGAGAAACGATAGTTCGAAGATAGAGATGTTCACTTTTCAGCTGTTCAAAGAGCGGTAAATAGGAAGAGTCACAGAAAACAGCTGAAGCTTGTGTTCGGGAAAGAATTTCAATTATTTCATCCGTAGGAAGATTGGGATCAACAGGAACGACACATTTTGCTGCAAAAAAAGCAGAATGCCATGCAATAACCCATTCTGGTGTGTTGCTACCGATAACTATTATGTAATCATCGTTCGTTATTCCTGCTAAAACAAGTGACGAGGTTAACTGCTTCATGCTTATGTAAAATTGAAGGTAACTCCATTCGAGCAATCTATCACCTCGTTGAATTATCAACGCTGTTTTTGATTCAAATTCACTTAAAACACGCTCTAATATTTGAGTATATACTCGAAATGCCATCATTACCTCATATAAATAAGCAACATATTACCATAGAATATAATGATTTGTGCACACATCTATGAAATAAA
>DYSA01000170.1 GCA_020726425.1 Fibrobacter succinogenes
CCGACTATATCAATCCCATGGATGAATTTGGTATATCAGATGCCACTGTTAAAAGTATGAATGAATGCCTCAAAGAACTCAAGGCAGCTGTGGCAAAACAGATGTCTGAAGAGGGTGACTCTCAAACGGCAACACTCAATCGAGACGAAGCGGTTGAAAAGTTTTTTAAATGGACCCGTCGCTACAAAAAAGTCGTAAAAATCGCACTGATACCTCACCCCCGCCTCTTGGTAAAACTTGGTCTCTAACCGCTATGCATCCGGAACTTCACCAGAAGTTCCGGTTTTTTCTTCATCAATTTTCACTTTACCCTTGCATAAAAAATCGTTTTTTTTATGTTCAATGCGAAAGTATTGAATCAGTAGTGTATTCATTCCCAATCAATTAAAATTTCTAAGGAGTTTGTATGAAAAAGGTATTCGCAATCGCTGTCATGGCTGTAATTCCCACTTTTGCCGCTAATGGAACCGGAATCTGGTTTGACGTGGGAGCTTCCAAGGTTGGCCCATCGAGTAAAGAGATGGACACTCTTGTAGCCGGTCAAATTTACGATTCCTATTTTGATGACAACACGGGGAACTCTTTCTCTCAAAAAGTTATGAGAGATGCCCATACCAACGGAACAGTTTTTCAGCCGATGATGTCACCGTCGTTTACCGCGGGATTTGAAAAATCGTTTAATCGAGCACTCTCTGCTTCGGCGGGATTGGGGCTTCGCATGGCTGCATCGAACTATTTAATTGAACAAACCGAATCAAGCCATGCGTTCGATGTGGATGGAAATCTCTTGAGCCAAAGTAACAACAATGTCAAAGTGGAAGTTGCAAACTCATTTACAAATCTTGTTGTTCCAATTGAAATGAAAGCAATGGTTCCCACCCGTTCTGGCGGTATTTATCTCTCTGGCGGCCCAGAATTGGTATTCCTTCTCGGTGCAAAAAACAGCTATGATGTAAGTTTCACTGAAACCACTTCGGAAAACAAATCGACTGAAACCGATGTTAAAGACAAATACAAAGGATTTTCATTTGGATTGGGATGGAAACTCGGTGGTGAAATTAACGTGAAACAGCACAATATCCTTATTGAAACCGGCTATACCGCAGGACTCACCAACATTTCAAAGGATGAGAAAATCACCATGAAAAATGGCGAATTTACACTCCTTCAACTGGGCTTCCGTTTCAACACAGAAAAAATGGAAAAGAAAACAGTGGCGGCGAAATAAGCCCCATTCTCGTGAGTCGAATGGTTCACTACAAATAAAAAAGAGCGGATGAAAGTATCTCTCATCCGCTCTTTTTTTGAATCTCACTCTCTACGCCAACATCTGTTTCATCAGTTCGTCTTCTTCAATGAATCGCTCTAATGCCTCAATGCTTCCCCGTTCCGACAGAATTGTGTAGTAGTTCTCCTTGATCTGCGGAGCCATCAGTATCGCCTTGAGGAAATCTGCTTTGTTCAGCGGATGTTCTTTCATAAACTCAAAAAAACCACTCTCGAGAATATCCCGTTTCACCCGTTCGTGAGTTGCCACTTGAATAGCACTGACCGCATAACTGGCAACTCCCACTTGCAATCCGTGAAGACTCGGTTTCGCCGCCACCGAATCGTAGGCGTGAGAGATCAAGTGTTCCGAACCGCTGGCCGGACGCGATCCACCGGCAATGATCATGGAAATCCCGGTCATCAACAGCGAACTGGCAATAATCCCGATATACTCAAGATCATCCATATCCTTGTGATTATAGTACGTGAACGTGTCCGCGGCGGTGGTTGAAACCGTGGCGGCAAAATCGTTCACCGGTTCACCCTGTTTCTTAAACGCCAGTTTCCAGTCGAACACCGCCGTAGTTTTGGCAAACAGATCGCCGATTCCCGAATAGAGAAAATGTTTTGGTGCCGCGCGAATCACCGCAGTATCGAGAATCACCCCGTGAGGAACGATCGTTTTCACGGTCTTGCGTTTCCCATCCACGGTGAGCGAACTTCCCGGCGAAGCAAACGCATCATTTGAGATCAGTGTCGGCACAGCGATCAGTGGCCGTTGAGTTACGAACGCCACATACTTGGTGTAGTCGATCGCCTTTCCTCCGCCGATTGCCACCACCGCATCAACCTTGTACGGAAGGTTCTTGCCGGATCTGAATGCGTCATCAATATCGTTCGTGATTACCGTTTCAGAATGCACCACATTCACCGATGCCGATGCCAAAGAAATGGTTACGGTCGAAGTAAACATCGCTTCGATCCCTTCACCCCAAAAAAGAGCGACATTGGTAAACCCCTCTTTGTTGAGATATTTCCCCAACTTCTGAAGAGCTCCCGGTTTGATTCGAAGAAGACTTGGCACTAATATTTCCATGATTTTTTTCCTTTAAAGTCATTTATCGATGCATCATTTCACCGCGTGTTCAGACTCCGCTACAACTGATCCGGATCGATATCCGCCACTGAATCGAAAATGTAATCCGGCGAATAGGGGAACTTGCCCAGATCTTCGCGATTCGATACTCCCGAAAGAACCAAAGCCGTGGTCATTCCCGCTTCCATGCCACCGACAACATCGGTATCCATGCGGTCTCCCACCATGATTGTGTCGTCTGCGTGAACCCCCATCTTTTTTGTGGCGAGCATCATCATCAGTGAGTTAGGCTTTCCAACAATATACGGTTTCTGGCCGCACGAAGTTTCAATCGCCGCCAGAAGTGCGCCGCACGCCGGTTCATTGCCATGTTCTGTGGGATCAGAAACGTCGGGATTGGTTCCGATAAATTTCGCGCCCCCTTCGATAAGACGGCTTGCCTTGCGAATCATTTCAAAATTGAATGTAGCGGTTTTGCCCACAACAACGTAATCCGGTTCTGTTTCTGAGATTGAAAAACCGACGTTGTAGAGTTCGTTGATCAGTCCTCCCCCACCGATAACATAGACTCGCGCCTTCGGCTTTTGATTCTTGAGGAACATGGCTGTCGCCATCGCGGAGGTGATAAAGTTCTCTTCAGTTACGCCGTGAATACCGAGTCGTTCCAATTTGAGTTTCAAATCCAGCGGTGTCTGTTCAGAATTATTGGTGAGAAAGAGAAATGGTTCAGGACGATTGATCAGCCGTTCAACAAATTTTTCTGCTCCGGGAATCAGTTTCCCCCCCCGATAAATCACGCCGTCCATATCTGAAATAACACTTTTCCCCATGATTTTTCCTTTTCATACGAGTTTGGTGTAAATATAAGATCTGCCGATATATCCAGCTTGATCTCGATCAAGAGTGTATCTCTTTAATGCAAAAAAAGGAACCGTCATCCGATTCCTTTTCATGAAAATGTACGTTCCGCCTAAATTGAGTCAATCTGCTCGATTGTCAGCCCCGTCAGTTCGGATATTTCAGCGGAACTATAGCCATTTTCGCGAGAAATAGCAACGATCTGCCGTGCCGCTTCGTCAACCCCGAAACTATCAACTGAAGATTCTTCACTATCCTGCCACGTTGCCGGTTCAAACATTCCCGAGTGTCGTGACCAGCTCTCTTCACCCCAGTCATCTTCGTGTATCTGATTCATGCTCCTCCTCAGTTGATTGGTACCCAAACGTTGGATTTAAAAATACGATTTCCCCGGCTATTCACAAGGCAGGAGATAAAAAAAGCCCCTGTTGCTCAAGCATCAGGGACTCATGTTCACACAAAACGATAGCCTATTTTTTCAGAGCCAAATAGTCTTCGTAACTTCCGGCGAAGTTATTGATTCCTGTAGGAGTCAATTCGATAATCCGGTTTGCAAGAGATGACACGAATTCACGGTCATGCGAAACAAAGATCAATGTTCCAGGATAGTTCGCAAGCGCAAGGTTAAGCGATTCGATCGATTCCATATCCAAGTGGTTGGTCGGTTCGTCCATGAGCATCACGTTGTTTTTCTGAAGGGTGAGTTTTGCAAAAAGCATACGTCCCTGCTCTCCTCCTGAAAGAACGCGAACCGGTTTGATAATGTCCGCCGAACGGAACAACATACGACCAAGTGCCGCACGAAGAGTCGTCTGATCCATATCACCGGGATTGTAGCTTGAAATCCAATCATAGAGCTGAACATCAGAATCAAAATCATCCGCGTGATCTTGAGCGAAGTAACCAAGCTGAGCGTTTTCGTTCCAGATTACTTCGCCTTTGGTAGATTCGAGATCGTTGGCAAGAATACGGAGCAAGGTGGTTTTACCAATCCCGTTAGGCCCAATGATCGCAACACGGTCGCCCGCATCAATACGAAGGTCGAAGTTCTTGAAAAGGAAATCGCCATCATATTTTTTCGCCACGCCTTTAACTTCAACAACAAGTTTGCGAAGCTCTTTTTCCTGTTCGAACTTGATATACGGTGAAATACGGCTCGAAGGTTTTACTTCATCAAGCTGAATCTTATCGATCTGTTTACGACGCGAAGTTGCCTGTTTTGATTTCGAAGCATTCGCAGAGAATCGGCTTACGAACTCCTGAAGTTCAGAAATCTGAGCTTTCTTTTTCGCATTGTCAGCGAGAAGACGTTCGCGAGCAGCTTCTGCAGCAGTCATGTATTCGTCGTAGTTCCCCGGATACACGCGAAGTTCACCGTAGTCGATGTCGGCCATGTGTGTACAGGTTTCGTTCAGGAAGTGACGGTCATGGGAAATAATAATGATCGTTGTTTCCTGCATGTTGTTGATCATGTTTTCAAGCCAACGAATCGTGTTAATATCGAGGTTGTTCGTCGGTTCGTCCAGAAGAAGGATATCCGGATTTGAGAAAAGAGCCTGAGCCAAAAGAACACGGAGTTTCCAGCCCGGAGCAACCGCGCTCATTGGTCCCCAGTGCTGATCTGTTGGGATTTCAAGTCCAGAAAGAAGTTCTTCCGCACGAGATTCCGCGGTATAGCCATCAAGTTCAGCGAACTCCATTTCGAGTTCCGCCGCACGCATACCATCTTCGTCAGTCATATCGGGATTTGCGTAGATCGCATCTTTTTCCTGTTTGATTTTCCAGAGCTCTTCGTGCCCCATGATAACCGTATCCATAACGGAGTACTCTTCGAAGGCGAACTGATCCTGACGAAGTTTACCGATGCGCTCGTTCGGATCGTAGGCAATGTTCCCGCCGGTTGGCTCAAGGTCTTTCCCAAGAATTTTCATGAATGTTGATTTTCCACATCCATTTGCACCGATAAGACCGTAGCGGTTACCGTTACCGAATTTCGCAGAAACATTTTCAAACAGTGGCTTTTCACCAAACTGCATAGTCACATTAGATGCTACAAGCATTGCACGATTCCTTTTAATAAAATTTTAGCGCGTGCAATATACAATATGGGCAGTTTTTTGTGGATTTGCATGGATTGAAAGAGAAGATATACTACAATTATCCTATAAATGCAAAAAGGGAAGGCACTTGGCCTTCCCTTCCTCAGGAGAACATTGCGTTCTCCTGATACCTCATCATCACACACAATCACAATATACACATTGAGAACAAAACCCACACGATTTATTTATACTTTTCTCACTCATTCCCTGTAACCAAAATCACATTTAACCTGCATCTACTTTGCG
>DYSA01000171.1 GCA_020726425.1 Fibrobacter succinogenes
TTGAGGCTTCAGTTCACCCAAGTTAGACTACTGCCTAAACTGGGCAATCGGGAAAAGATATAATCGTTTTCATTCTGCCGACTTTTTCAGTAACGAGATCAACAATCGGTGAAAAAGAAACTCACTTTTCACCAATTATCATTAGTATCGAAACTCATAGTAGAGTTTAAAATTATAGTCGTAATCAGGGTCGTCATCACCGGTAGTGGTGGTTTGAAGAGCCGCACAGTTGAACGCTAAGATGTGTTTCTCTGTAATCTTATAAGTACTAGAAAAAGCTCCTTCAAGGCGGTTCGAATTTGTTGTTGAATCAGCAACAATATCGAGATTCTTGGCAAAATAGAGTCGCCCATCAAGATTCAGATCAAGTTTATCCTTTATAACAGAATACGAAGCACCTGCAGTTGGATTTGCGATAACCGTTTCAAAAATAGGAGCTTCTGAAATAGTATGGTTGTAGCCATAACGAGCTCTCAGGGGAATCCCACCAAAAGTGGTTACTCCATTAAGCCCAAAGCTATTACTTAATGAACTATTTACTCCCGCAGATGAAGATTTTGTTTCTGACTCACTTCTACTATAGTTCCCATAAAAGGTATTTGAGCTTTCCTTGATTTTTGCCGAATAGTTGGTTCCAAGATTCAGACTATTACTCTGGTTATCCTTATCCAACTTTGACACCGCAGGCGACTCATTTACATCACTTACCGTACTCACTGAAACGGTAAACTGAGGGATATTATCTTTGATATTTAAGTTAAGTGAACCGGTTACTTTTTTCGTATTGGTTGGAAGTGGTTTCAGTTCATTGAGGTTATCTTGGTAAAAGTCAAACTTCAAGGAAGTCACAATACGATTTTGCAAAAGTCTCAGTTCTTCTTTAACATATACTCCTCTTTTATTTGCCGCAAGAGATTCATTTAGAAGGGATTTATAATTTGAGCCAATTTGAGTAAATTTTATTTCAAATTTTTCACGCGCTGATCCTATTGGCGTGTTCAACCGAATTCCCGCATCAATTGCAGAAGAATTCATGATACCTTTGGGAGATGGAAGGGGAAGAATACTCGTATTAATGATAATCAAAGGTTCAAGATCTGCTACTTCAAATGGAATTGTCCCCGGATCTAAATCAGCCAGGTTTTCTATTTCTGCTGATGAAGAAGGACCATTCTGGATATCTTCAACCATGATACTCAAAGCGGCATTGGTATAGAATGTTATTCGTTTTTTCCAAAATGAGAGAGAAAAATCTTGGCCCAACATCAAATTGTCTTTTGGGATCGCCCCACTTATAGTAACTAAGGTGTCTGTTCCCGCAATGTTTATGTTTGTTTTTTGGTCAATAGATTCGACATTGTCACGAACCTGCATAATGGTTAAGCCGTATTTTCTTGTTTCACCCGTTCCAAAATGAAGGCGTGAACCAAGTACTCTGCGCGAATAGGTTCCTGAAGCAATATAGTTTGAAGAGTCATTATGAGTAAGGGGTGAATTCATCAGTTTTGCAATCGAATCCGCTGCGCTTAGAGCGGAATCATCAACTGCATAGGGGGCTATGGCTCGGCGACTATACCCCCCAACAAAATCATAGTTGAGCAATCTCTTGGGTGTTGCAAGATTAAGTTCAACCCCACGGACTCGATCACCATTGGCAATGTATTCATTCATCAAAGGGGTTGCATCTCCCAGTGTCATTTTCACCTGTTTCGAATACCCCGTTGTTAAGCGAAAACGCTGCATCGTTTGCTGAGTTTTTTCTTCATCACTGGTAAGGTAGAGATTGTAGTTATAGAAAAACTTATCCTTATACCCATTTCCCGAAGCACCAAGTTCACCGGTATACTTTCCGCTATCAGCACTGTTATTGTAGAGATGCGATGTATACACTGTTCCCGTATTTACAAAGGGGGTGACAACTTTTGGAGTTGTCGTGACAGAATCCTTAATACCCGCAGCGTACTCGTTTTTTACAAAGAAAGAGATTTCAGAAAAAACAGAGAGTGGCTTTGATGATCCTACTTGAGGAACATTGGCAACCAAGCGGATCTTTGAAGCCCCTCCAAGCGAGGGATTCTTTAAAAAAGCTTCATCAGGAGTAAATACCACAGAAAAATCACTAATCGTTAATAGATGAGAGACATTTTGATCATTAAAGAAGAGTCGAATACTGTCCCGTTCAACATTTTCAATAACCAAAGACCCAACAGAAAAGATTGCGCGCAACTCTTCTGTCGTGACCACGGCATTTTCTTCCGGGTAGATTGGGATAATTTGAGCAAAAGTGGTGCTTGCTCCAAGCACCATTAGAAATACAGCTACAAGTAATTTCATAATATGTTCCGTTTATTTTGCTTGAGGTTCGATATATTCTATTGTCACTGTTTTACGAGCACCATCGGTACTCATCATGTCCACTGTAAAGCTGTTAGTTTTATTACAGACAGCACGAAGTTTAACCGGTGTTTTGTCCACCAGTAATACCTTAGTTAAAGCAGACTCGGTGTTTTCAATTTCACATTTTCCTTCTACAATTTCCCACTTAGTAAACACAAAACCATATTTGGGAGTACAGGTGATTGTAAATGCCCGGTCAACTTTAAATGATGTTGGCATTTCAAATGTTGACTTGTCATTTGGTTCAATTGAAAAGAGTGTCTTCTCATCTGCTTTTTCTACTAATACCGCACGAAGTTTGACTTCCGTTGGTTCAGGAATCGTGATTGAGGTTGTCGAAGATTCAACATTTTCAATTTCAGCTTTTCCAGCGACTATTTCCCACCGTGAAAACTCCCAACCGGCATTTGCATTACATACAATTGTAAATGGCTTTTTGAGCTTTGAAGGTTCAATCTGGAACACCGCATTGCCATTAGGCTCTACAGAAATTTTGGGCGAATAGGTTGCATCTTCAACTAAATCAGCACTGATTGAAACATTCTCACTGGTGAGAATAATTTTACACATGAGTCCAAATTCATTAGAAATAAAAATCGCTGTGCCATCGGTTATTTTCCATTTTGTGAAAAAGCCCACCTCTTCAGTAGTACTGAGCGTTACGGTATCACCATAAAAACCATTGTAACTTGTTGGAGTCGCTTTTCCTGAGACAATTAGTGAAGATTTTATTCTTTCAAAAACCGCGCAGACGGATCCTTCAGCAGTAAAAACTACATCAGTTTCAGGAGAAGTTGCATTTGTTATCGCCACTCCTTCTCCCACACTCTCCCATCGAATAAATGAGTATCCTACTGCAGGAGTTGCAACCATGGCAACAATCTTATTCTTTTCTACATTAAAAGAACCAGAGCGATTTGCCGTACCTTCACCTTGAACAGTTACACTTGCTTTAACCACTTCTTTCGCAAATTGAGCTTCAACAGAAGCATCACTTCCTGAAAGTTTTACACTAGTTGTCAAAGTTGTCAATGAAGAGAGTTCTGCTTTACCAGAAACAACCATCCATCCGGTGAACTCATACCCTGAATCCGCTTTTGCGGTTATATCAAAGGAGATATTATCGATGGCATATCTGTTACCCACAGGTGTAACCGACCCCCCTTGTGTCGCTTTGAGTGATATCGAGTGCCCCGTAACCACCGTTGTATCTCCAGAATCCATGGACTTAATCAGTGATTCAATATTGAGAAACTCTTCGGCCGAAACAGTATCAAGAACAACTGTTCCAGCATTTCCAACGCTCGCTTTGGTTTTTGAGGTTACGCTGAGAGGTTCACCAGAACCATCTTTATTACTCACCGATACTTCACCTGAAATTCCAAATATCGATGTGTTTTTTGTTTCCGAAGAGACGATAATAATAAATTCTGTACCTTTAACCGATGCCACGGAAGTGGGTGTTTCTACGCGGAACTGTTTGTTCCCTTTGGTAACACTATACGAAGTCTCACCGAATGCCATTTTCACCGTTTTATCGATAGAACCCTTGGTTGCAACTCCCGATATTATTAGTTCAGATTTAGGGCGCATTTTTACGCTACTTTTATCGTCAATATAGAGAATAGTGGCAAATCCATCGGCACCGGTTCTAATATTAGCATTGTCAGAAAGAAGAGTGCCAGCCTTTAGTGCTTTCCATTCGGTTGCACTCTTAGGCTGAAATGTCACCGTTCCAATAATTTTTGCCACTACTGCGATATCGGTAGCGGCTACCGTGATTACGAACATAATCAACATCAAAAACAGTTTTGCGAATTGTTTATTCATTGTATTCATCCTATTCTACTCGAACATTGATAACT
Source organism: Fibrobacter succinogenes (assembly GCA_020726425.1). Classification (GTDB taxonomy): domain Bacteria; phylum Fibrobacterota; class Chitinivibrionia; order Chitinivibrionales; family Chitinivibrionaceae; genus JAIFMU01. The sequence continues at coordinate 4,263 of DYSA01000171.1, forward strand.
TTATATGTTCCATTGGTAAATTTCGTCGCTAAATCCTTAACTTCTTGAGGAGAAAGATCTTTTCCTCCATAGCGTACAACTGCACCGGCACTGAAATCACCTTTCAGCCCTTCAAAGGTGGCACCAAAATCACCTATTGCAAGAATAGACTCAACTCCTTGCAGTGTCGCAGCAACCGCTGGATTAACCGTTTGAGCATATTTGAAAGCGTACGATTCACTTTCCACGGTGGCATCAATAATACCTTTAAGAAGACCTTTTACACGCCATAGATAGGTTGTACCAGGGACAAGTTTTTTTGCACTTTCTGGGTAATCAAGGTAGGGAACGGTTGTTTTTTGTATAAAAATCGCCGGTGATGCAAGCACTTCATTTTTACTCTGACCGGCTTTACGTTCGTAGAGTTCTAATTCAAACACATTTTTATCGTAGCAACGAGTACATTCATCATACATGTTCGCTCGAAGGTCTGAGATCCAGCTAAATCGAGGACTTGGTGTTTGAATTTCGTCAACACCTTCATTGAGGTTATCGGTTGACATTCCCGGCGTTATCAGATCGAGTTGGCTTACATTAACAATTTCAGCTTCAACAACTTCTTCGCTACCAACCATCGTATGGCTAAATGTTGTTCCCTTTGCAAGATAGAGTGTCACTTTCAAATCCCCCGTGGGTACTTTCCCTGCGGCAAGAACTTTTTCTTCTAAGGCTTTGTTCTCCATTTTTTGAATACGATTTTTTTGATGAATCGGATTAGTACTGTTTTCATTCAAGAAGTCATTACTAAGCACTTCGTAACGAGCACCAGCAGCAATGGTAAATGGATCGGTAGCTCCTTTATACACAACCTCTGGTTTACTACTGAGTGCACTACTTGCTACTTCAATAGTATACACAACGATCATACCGGTATGGGCAGTATCCCCCGCATTATCAATGATGAGTTTAAACATGGGAGCTCCAGTTCCTGTTCCCCCAATATCATAATGGGATAACTGTACATTGGTGATTGTCCCGGGCATAATTGGGATTAGACTAAAATCTAACGCCGAAGCGGTAAAGGGAAGTGCCATTAGTGAAACAATCCCCGCCACTTTTTTCATTTTTTTCGGTAAGAACATAGTTCCCTCCAAGATTAATAATAGTGTTTGCATACTAGTATACACAGAAGAATGCCTAATGGCAAGTGTAACATCTACTATAACACCGACACCGCCGTGGTGTGCCCGCTGTCACACCAATGGAAGGGTTATTATTTCGCAAGGGGCTGTCATCATGGAAACGCCAACCGATCGAATCTACCAT
>DYSA01000172.1 GCA_020726425.1 Fibrobacter succinogenes
ACGTTCCCCGACTGTTCGGACACGTTCCCCGACTGTTCGGACACGTTCCCCGACTGTTCGGACACGTTCCCCGACTGTTCGGACACGTTCCCCGACTATTCGGGAAGCACTTCCAAGTCATCGGATAGGGTATCGGAGAGAAAAATAGTTGGAAAATTATTGCTTCTATTACACCCTTCGTATAAAACATATTATCTTTGAATTACACTGTTCAATGTCGAACCGTGTTATCACAAAGGATTAGCGAATGTCTACAAAAACATTTTCTGAGATTACCGCTGAAAGTAGAATTATGGTTTCCGGCATGAAAAGCCATGCTGATCAGGTTGCCAAAAGGGGTGCAGATGCTGCGTTCATCGCTCAATTAGATTCTGATCTTCAAAAAGCGATCCAATTAGATAACCAACTGGCTGAGTTGAAAGCTCAGGTTAAACTCAAAACAACAGAACTTGATGTAGCAGAAAATACTTTGAAAGCAAACTATTCTGAAGCACGGAAGATTGTAAAGATCAGCATTGAACAGGCTGGTTGGAAAGCATTCGGAATCGACGATTCTAAATAATTTGATCGATCGATAGCAAGTTGTGTACACGGCACGGACTGCAAGGTTCGTGCCATTTTTACAACGGTGTTTTTCCTTTTATACAATTGAGGCATTTTACTAATCCAGAAAGCACTTCTGAGTTTTCAGGAAGGATCCCCGAGTATTCCGGTTATTTCCCCGAGTGTTCACGCTAATTATGTACACCAGAATTTTGAATCTTGCCACGAAGCGGGCGTTTTATACCAGCGTGGGGTGAAGCCCTACGAATCTACATTGAATCGTTGAATCGTTGTTTCAGCATGTCGTTGGATCGTATATTCTGACCAAAACAGTCCAATAAGGAACCGACATGAATTTTCAGAATAAACTTGAACGGGAACTGTTCCCTTTTGTGGAAAAACCGGGTCGTTATACCGGCGGCGAACTAAACGCGGTGGTTAAGAATCGCGATGAGATCGAACTGAACGGTGTGCTCTGTTTTCCTGAGCTTTATGATATCGGCATGTCGCACTACGGGTCGCAGATTCTCTATCATATTATCAACAAACGCCCAAACTGGGCAGTGAGCCGTGCCTATCTTCCGTGGCTTGATGCGGAACAGATCATGCGGGAGAAGAACATTCCGCTCTGGTCGCTGGAATACGGCGAACCGGTGGCGAAGGCGGACTGGCTCGGCTTTTCGATGCAGTACGAACTTCAGTTTGCCAACCTGATCAACATGCTCGACCTTGCGGGGATTCCGTTTTACTCGGCAGATCGCGATGAGTCGCACCCCATATTGATAGCCGGTGGGCCATCCATGACTAATCCTGAACCAATCGCTCCCTTTATCGATGTGATCCTTCCCGGTGACGGCGAACAGACGATCGTTGATTTCTGCACCGTGCTCGAATCGTGCAAAAAGGCGAAACTCAATCGCCAACAAACTCTTGTAGAATTGGCAAAGATCAAGGGTGCGTACGTTCCCGCGTTCTATCCTTCGAAAAAGATTGGTTCTTTTGAAGTTCCTACGATCGATGCGGAGCATCCCGTAGTGTTCGCTTCGAAAATCAGTGAGTTCAAAGAGGAAGAGTCTCCCGATCGGCAGGTTGTTCCACTGGTTGATGTGGTTCACCATCGTATGGCCGTGGAAGTGATGCGCGGATGTACTCGCGGATGCCGGTTCTGTGCGGCGGGATATAACAATCGGCCGGTTCGTGAAAAGCCCGTGGAGTTGATCGCTTCGCAAATTCACGAAGGGATTCTCACCACCGGCTGGGATGACGTTGGTTTGCTTTCGCTTTCGACCGCCGACTATTCGCGGTTCGGTGAACTTCTCTGCTCGGTGGGTGAAGAGGTAAAACAGAACGCGATCAAGGTGTCGCTTCCTTCGACCCGAATCGATGCGGTGACCGAAGATGAGTTCGGGCTGCTGGGAACTTTGTCGCCGGCATCGAGTTTGACCATCGCTCCCGAAGCGGGAAGTCAGCGACTTCGCAATGTAATTAGCAAGGACTTTACGCGGGAGATGATTCTCGAAATGGTTCAGAAGTTGATGAGATCCAACATCCCTACGCTCAAACTTTACTTTATGCTCGGTCTGCCTACCGAAACCGAAGAGGACATTGACGAACTGATCGAACTGGTGAACGACATCTCCGCGATTCTCTGGAAAGTAGAACATCGCCGCATTGTTTCCGTGTCGCTGTCGCCATTCTCGCCGAAAGCGCATACACCGTTCCAGTGGGAAGGTTTGTGTGATCCGGCAGTTGTTCAGGAACGGTCATATCGAATTAAGAGCACACTTCGCAAGAAACGAAATGTTCGGGTCGATTATCGCGAACCAAAGATGGCGTGGCTCGAAACAGTTCTCACTCGCGGTGACCGTGCGCTGGCTCCGGTCATTGTCGAAGCGTGGCGTGAAGGTTCGCGGTTCGAGGGGTGGACAAATCAGTTTAATCCTCAGCGGTGGATCGATGTAGCCGATCGTCTCGGGGTTGATCTTGCGCCGTACACTTCGCCGATTCCTCTGGATCAGCCGCTTTCGTGGGCGGCGATTTCAACGGGAATCACCGAATCGTTCCTGCTTCACGAACGGGCCGAAGCGTACAAAGAGTCAACCGTGGTGGATTGTCGCAACGAAAACTGTCAGGCTTGTGGCGTTTGCCACGATCTGATCGACATGACCTACGCCACCGGCGGCGACAGTTCAAACATTCGCGAATTGACGGAGAATCTCAAGTCCGGAACTGCGGGGAAACCTTCCGGCGAGACCACGATTTTCCGAGTTCGGTACCGCAAAGGTGAAGCGGTTCGGTTTTTGTCGCACCGAAACGTGATCGATATGTTCGACCGAGCGTTCAAGGCAGCAAAAATCCCTGTGGCTGTCAGCAAAGGGATGCGTCCGCGACCGGTGATCGCCTTTGGCCCGCCGCTTCCACTTGCCGCAGTCGGTTCGGCGGAACTTCTGGATGTCACGGTCTGTGGAATGACCGAACTTCCGGTGGATGAGATCGCCAAGTTCCTTCCTGCGGGAATCGCAATTCTTGAATCGAAGCGGTATGATTACAAACCCATGGCAGTGATGACGATCATGACCGCTGCGGACTGGACGATTCGCCCGCTGATCGCTCTTGGTCATTCTGTATTGGAAGAACGAATTTCGCAGTTCAATGCTCAGGAGTCGGTGATCGTTTCCGTGATGAAACAGGAACAGCCCGTGGAGATCGAAATCCGTCCCGGTGTATTGAGTTTGACCCACGAGAACGGAACTATCTCGACTCGCCTGTCCGTAGAACTGAATCAGACGTGTAGACCTTCTGATTTGATGACCGCACTCTTCCCTGATCTGACCAAATACGATTTCCTCATGGAGAGAATCTCGGTTCTGACGGGGAATGCGGGCGATGGGTTTGTGGTGATTGGGTAACATGTGATTTTCGTTTCCCATGGATTCTCCATGGGCTGATATTGGGTCGTCCAAGGACGAAAAACCAATTTCAAATACGTATTCTCGTGACATGGGCTCTGGCCCTGTCACGCACGATCCGAGGCTCCGGCCTCAATTCCAATTTTCAAAAATGGAATCATTCTCCCCTGATTCGGACAAATCGAGTATATTCCTTGCAACTCAAACAGAGGAGCTGACCATGATTACAGCCGATACAATTCACCCTCAATTTGTCACTGATCAAAACGGCATCTGCACATCGGTACTTCTTCCTTTCTCCGAGTATCAGGAGCTCCTCGAAGATCTTGAAGATTTGGCTGCTATTGCAGAAAACCGCACCGAAGAGACTATCGACCATGCCGATGTCATTGCCGAACTAAAACGGAATGGGCTCTTATAAAATTCGCTGGCAGAAGTCAGCACTCAAAGCACTCTACAAAATTGATTCCCGCTATGTTCCCACAATAATCTCCGCAATTGAATCTCTTCCTGAAAATCCCTTTCCTACTGGATACAAAAAACTTGCAGGAAGTGAATTTTCCTTTCGAATTCGAATCGGGAATTACCGCGTTGTATACGAACTCTTCAACAACGAACTTATTATTGAAATTGTTCGAGTGGCTCACCGCAAGGATGTGTACCGTTAAAACCCCTTTCAACCCTGTGGAAATTCTGTATATTTGAATCAGTAAACAAGGAGAAAACCATGAGTGTTTTAGCTGATAAAGTAATCGATCAACTGTTAGATCTTCCCTTTGACGATTTCCAGATTGTGGCGAATAAGGTTATGGAAATGATGCATCCGAAATCTGCCGAAATCGATCAGGCGTGGCGATCTGAAGTGAATCGTCGGGTTGAAGAGATTCGGTCGGGCAAAGTGGAACTGATTGATGGCGACGAAGTTTTTAAGAAGATTCATCAGAAATACGGCAGATAAAACATCGATTTCACCCTGAAGCAGAAGACGAATTTCTTGATGCCGTTGATTGGTACGCACAACACTCTTTCAGGCGTGGTTTAGATTACACAGATGAAATTCGTGGCTCAATTAATGAGATTTGCGAAGAACCATTCATCTGGGCCTTTTTTGAAGGCGATTGTCGAAGAGTTCTCACTGGTCGCTACCCGTATTCAATTATCTATCTGGTCGAAAACGAAGAAATTATCATTGTCGCAGTGGCACATCTTTCTCGCAAACCGGGCTATTGGCTTTCGCGTGTTTCCGATTCTTGACTGGATTATACAAAAAGAGACAAGGTTGTCCCTTGTCTCTGAAGTTCAGTTATCAAACCAGCTCTTAACTCATAAACTGTTTCATAAGATCATGAATTTGCTTCTTTGGATTTCGCTTCCCGAAGCATTTTAAGTTCTTCGTACATTTCAAGCTCTTCACGAATCGCTTCAGAGGTTTCAGCTTTCATGATCACTCCACGGATTCCTAACTTCAATCGGTGCAAACTGGAAATCTTTGATATTTCGGGTGACCAGAATCATTTCGTGATGAAGTGCGGATGCTGCGATAATCGAATCCTGAAGTGACATTTTCTGTCCCGCATTTTCAAGAGCTGCACACATATTTCCCCAGACTTTTGCAGTCTCGCGCTCGAAGGGCACGGTTTTGTCCGCATACTCTTCTTCAATCGTTTGAATCCATTCTTGAAGAACTTTCTTACGATACGAATTGGGTAGTCTGAAAATGCCTTTGTGAATTTCACCAACAGTCATTGAGGCTATAAAAATAGTCTCGTTATCATGATGACTCATCCATTCAATGACTTTTGAATCAGGTTCCTGTTTTACAAGTTCAGAAAGAACGCATGTGTCGAGAAGAAACATCATAAAATTATCTCTCTGCCGAAATCTGTCCGATCACGTTCTGCATCAAAGTCAATATCTACTCTTGGAGCAGACAGCAGAAACTGTACAAAGCTTTTTTTTTCACTGCCTTGATTCCGTTTTGCATCAAAAGAGGTAAGCCACTGTGTAAATTGAGTATACTCTTCCGCTGGTAGACTGGAAATTGCCTCTTCGATTTCGTAGAGTGTTGTCATAAAAACCTCCATCGTTTTTCTGT
>DYSA01000173.1 GCA_020726425.1 Fibrobacter succinogenes
TAGTTACAAACATTCTGTTCAGTGGTCTTGATCTTACACCTGATGATTCCCGCTACCGGCCACTTTTTCTTATCAATGCTTCTGCACTCTCCTTTGCTCTTGTAACACTATGGTTTACATTATTTGACATATTTTATCTTCACAATCACTTCCTCGCTATCAACAATGGAATTACATCGATAGCAGGGTTTACCATTTTTTTCACAATGCGAAAAACTCCGAATGTAAACAATGGATCAACAGCACTTCTGCTCGCACTAGTCATCACCACTGTTGCGCTCTCTCAGATCACTTCGAATCGAAATTATGCACTTTTGTGGACATTATTCTTCCCACTATTTGCATTTTATTTCAAGGGATTGTGGTGTGGAACCATACTTTCGCTGCTCTATCTTCTGCTCCTCGTGGCCATTGATCTGATGCGTATCGAAGGAAGTCTTACAATTCAAGCGATGCTGAATCTCTTTTTTGCTCACGTTGGCGTAATTCTTACGGCATTCTATTTTGAAATGAGCCGCGAAGAGAGTGAACGTCGACTTCAAATTGAACTTGAAAAATCCAACGAGCGCAGTCGCATTCTTCGAGAAATTTCCATCGTCGATGACCTGACGCAACTCTACAACAGAAACTACTTCAATGAGGTTTTTGACAAAGAGTTGCAACGAGCGCGCCGAGCAGATCGACTCGTTGCATTTTTCATACTTGATGTGGATTATTTCAAACAGTACAACGACACTTACGGACATTTTAAAGGTGACCTCGCTCTTCAATCGGTAGGAGCACTCCTGAACTGGAAACTCAAACGCGCTGATGATACGGCATTTCGACTTGGTGGTGAAGAGTTTGGCGGGATTATTCACGGAAACAGCTACGATGACATTCAGCAGTTTGCCTCCGCAATCTGCCACGCGATAGAAAATCTTCAAATTCCTCACTCCGAGAGTCATGCATCATCGTATCTTACCGCATCATTAGGCATTACCGTGGTGACTCCCGATCGGGCAGACAACCCCGATGAAGTCTATCGAATCGCCGACCAAGCACTCTATGCAGCAAAAACAAACGGAAGAAATAGGGTGGTAACCGCACCGTGAATGGAATGCAGTTTTTATACAACGCAGAATTTGACTTTGAACTTCGCAACGCACAACTCTCTCCTCAAATTATCACTGCTGTAGAATCCATGGCTCCCCTCTTTTCCGTGGCACTCGCCGGGAATGACACCATCCTTTCTCAATCCCACGGCGATACACAGTTCGACACCTATCTCAACCAGTTTGGTATCGAACACGCTTCGCTCATCCCATTTTCACAAGCAACGCCGCAGAAACAGACTGAGGCATGGGGATGGAGCAGTTCTGCGGTCACCGCAATAGAATCTATCAATGGGAAATTTAATGCGCCACCACCAGAGATTTGCAGAGTTGTCAACAGTCGTGAATTTGCTCATAATTTCAATACAGAGAAAGGATTTGGAGTTCCTTATTCACAGATTATCAACACCCCATGTGAACTTCGTGAATCATTGCAAAATGATCGATTCAACTCTTATGTGCTGAAACCATTTTTTGGAAATTCCGGCGCGGGATTTCTCTTCATTTCTTCTGATTCCTCAACCGAAGATCTCCAAAAAGCTGAACTGCTTGTTCAAAATGAACCGGTGATTCTCGAACCGTGGCTCACCAGAACCAGCGATATCGCTTCGCTGTTCAGAATCGACACAGCAGGAAACACCAAAATCATTGGCCATCACTTAAATATCTGCAATGCTAGCGGATCATTCTACGGGACAATGATTTGCACCAACTCATCGGCAATTGAACGATGGCGTGATCAGATTGAAACAATGATCGTAAATGTTTCACAATCGCTCTTTTCGGCGGGATATTTTGGACTAGTGTCGGTAGATTCAATTAGCTACGCAGATAATGATGGAGAGAAGATCGCGCTGTGCGTTGATATAAACTGCCGTTACACAATGAGCTATATCGCTCACATGCTCTACAAAAAACTCAATGTCCCGGCGCTGTTTTATCGATTTATTGCTCGGAAACGACATCGACTTCCTGAAACATTTGCTGAATTTATTAGTCAACTAGGGGAGATACACTATTCTAAGGAAACCAAGCGAGGTGCATTTCTTGCTTCACCACTTCGATTAACCGGATCAGATGGCGTGATCCGCCAGCCCCTCCGTTCGGCATTTTGTATTGTGGGTGAAAGTGAAGATGATCTTTTGGAGCAAGATGAAATTCTTCGTCAGCGCGTTCTTCGCACTAAACAGTAGTAAATGAACTTTGGATCTGAGTCCCTTTTCCTGCAGATTTCTTTTTCGCCACTTTCGGCAAAAATGAAAACTCTTCGGTGAGTACTTCGAGATACCAGAGTACTTCATCAACACTTTTTACGGGAGTGATGTGTTCATTCCCAATATGATCATGGAGATAGCTGTCTAAAAGAGAGGAAACTCCAGACACACAGAGAACCTGCTTATCCGAAGTGGTACAAAGAAAATCGAGGAGGCCTACCACGGGAACACCACCGCCGAGAACCACGACGACATCTCCTCCATTAGCGACAAGTCGATCAGAGCCCCATGCTTGACCGGTAGGAATCACTAAGGAACAATAGGCATTTTGGCAGGTAATATCGGATCCATTGACAAGAGCAACAACAGGAAGATCATGATCAGCTTCAACGAGAGCGCGACAGACGGTTTCAGTGATTCCCACTTTGCCATCGCAGATAATTCCGAAATGACTTTTCGCGAGACGATTGCCTAACGTTTCAGCAAAAGAGACGAGCCAATCGGAACACTCTGTAATCGAAGCACCGAGTACCGATATCATTTTGTGACGCATTGTTCCCCCAATAATTGTTCTCAGATATGAAGATTTAACTTCAATATAACAAACAATAGTAAGAAAAATGTAAAACAAAATTATCTTTGAAGTAAGAATAACAATTTATTAAACCAATTATCTATTGTAACGTTTATTCTCGAAAGACCTTAGAATGGTTCTCTTTTTTCTAAAGGATTACAGTATGGATTCAATTTTTTCAATATTTCGATTTATTACAGAACTGGATCGGCTCAAAGCGGTAACAAGACAGAACTGTCCCATTGGTCTCGAACGGAGAGAAAACTCAGCGGAACATTCGTGGCAAGTGGCTGTTCTTGCAATGACCTTGGCGGAGTATTCCCCGACACCGATTGACACTTCACGCGTGGTACAGATGTTGCTCCTTCACGATGTCGTGGAAATTGATGCGGGTGACACGATTCTCTACGATGAATCGGCCCGCGCGGCTAAGGAGATAGAAGAGATTGCGGCGGCTAAACGTGTTTTTTCTCTTTTACCCGAAAAGATCGGCCAGAAATTTCTAACGATATGGGAAGAGTTCGAAGAGCGAAAAACACCCGAGGCGATCTTTGCGTACAGCATGGATCGACTCATGCCAGTTATTCAAAATTTCTACAACGAACCTTCGACGTGGGAAGAGCACGGCGTTGCGATAGAACAAGTACTTCGACTGAACCGGCCTATTGGCGATGGCGCACCAGAAGTGTGGGAAATTGTGGAACCGAAAATTCGCGAGATATTTGAATTAATGAATCGATAGAATATCAAATGAGCCAAGGGGTCTGTCATGTATAAAAAAGCAGTAGTATCAATAGCCGCAGTGGCTTCAATCCTCTCTGCCGAAGTGCATCCGAGAATCGCAATTATGACGGGCGCACGATACGACAACCTTCGCATGTGCGTCGCCACCCCCGCCGATGTAAAAGGCGGGCCTATGGCGGATGCGGCGTTTATGGTGAAAATTTCAGGGGATAAACTTGATGGCGGATTTAAAATCCCCCTATTTCGCCCGATTATGTTTGGGTTGGCGTTTCAGATGGTTCAGTTTGAACCAGAAGCATTCCTTCGCTTTCCTCTGGGAACCGATAGTTCATGGACGATCATGCCCGGAACTGGAGTTTCTGTTCACTTCGGTCCGGACTACCACTCGGACACAAAAAACCGTGGTGAATCGTTCTGGGCAGCCGGCCCGATCGCGAGCGTTTCGATCTTGAAAAAAGTCGGGAAACGAGAAAGTGAGATTGGCCTTCGCCCCTTTGTCACTGGTCTCTTTGGAGAAAATGATCGCAAGGGAATTGTTGCGGGATGTTCATTTGAGTATTTGATTCAGTTCTAATACTTTCTGGTTAAAGAAAATACAGTAAAAATTCTCATTTCAAACACGACATTTCAGCAGGTCTGTGACAGGTTCAGGCAACATGATCAGAAAATTTGTCGAACAGAAAGTGCGCATGATCGTTGCTTCGCGAACAAAAATGATCATTTACAGAAATATTTCTTGAGCGTTTCGTACATAATTATTTAGAAAAAACAGCAAAGGCGAATCAACGGTGATTCGCCTTTGCTTTATACCGATTAGAAATCGATTACTCTTCTACAGGCACGGTCTCTTCAATCTCTGGATATTTTTTAAGATAGTTGTAGAGAGTCGCACGTCCCACATTGAGAACTCGCGCCGCTTTTGCTTTATTCCCACCTGTGCGAATCAGTGCTTCGATAACCGCACCCGGTTTGAGAACCGGTTTTCTTCCAATCCGCACTTCATCATCGCCATCATCTAATTCGAATCCATCAATATCCGAAGAACCGATTGGCGGAATTGGAGTAACAAACGGCGCGGGGATTGCCGCTGTAACACGGCGAGGAGTGCTATCCATAACGTAACCGGTGCCACTGATTTCCGGGGGAAGGTGATACGGTTCAATTGTTCCGTCAAGTGATTTAATCATAGCGTACTGCATAGCATTTAAAAGTTGACGAACATTTCCGGGCCACGGGTAGCTAAGGCAGAGCGATTCGGTTTTTCTCGACAACTTGAGATTTTTGCGACCAAATTTTTCGCCGATCTGTTTGAGGAATGTTTCTGCCAGCACGATCAGGTCATTGCTTCGTTCGCGAAGTGGCGGGACATCAACCGGAACCACTGCAAGTCGATAGTAGAGATCTTCGCGAAATGTTCCTTCGGCGACCATTTTACGCAGATCTTTGTTCGTAGCGCTGACTACGCGAACATCAATCTTTCGTGCCATTTCGCCGCCCACCGGTTCCACGGTACTCTCTTGAAGAACACGCAGAAGTTTCACTTGCATGGACAAGGGAAGTTCGCCAATTTCATCGAGAAAGATTGTTCCGCCATCGGCAAGTTCAAAACGCCCCTTTTTGTCCCGAACTGCGCCGGTGAACGATCCTTTTACATGACCAAAAAGCTCACTTTCGAGAGTTCCTTCGGGGATTGCACCACAGTTCACAGGCACGAATAACCCTTTGCGACGACTCTCTTTGTGGATCGCATCGGCGATCAACTCTTTACCGGTTCCCGATTCGCCGTGGATCAGCACAGGGAAATCGTAGACACCGACATTGCGAATCATTTCATAGAGATTCTGCATAACCGCATCAGATCCAACTAAGCGATGGAACTGCTCTTCAGAACCGAGACGGCGTTCCATCTCTTTCTCTT
>DYSA01000174.1 GCA_020726425.1 Fibrobacter succinogenes
TTCCGTTTTTTCTATGCCAGTTGTTACTTTCATGGTATTTCCCTTGGCCGAACTATAGTATCATAAAACTCAGTTACTATAATTCGTTCAAGGAACACTCATGGGAAAGAAAAAATTGTATCGAGCCAAAGAGTTGGCAGATGATAAAAACCGAGATGAACTTCTGGAAATACTCAAAAAACCAAAATATTTCTGCAAAAAATGCCTTCGTGCCGCTTCAGAAGGATCGTACCTTTGCAAACCGGAGAAATTAAAAAAGCGTGAAGAGTAATAATCTCTCCACGCCACACGTTACTCAATGCCGGTAATCAACTACATTTCAGTCAGTTCTGAGTTAAACATCTGAACCGCCAACCCATCTTTCTCTGTTTTCATCATAACCTCTTCCACCGTGGTTATACCCTCTTTAATGAGTTGCAAACCGTGATACCGAAGTGTTTCGGCTAATCCATTTTTTACCGCATAGGTTCTGATTTCAGAAGCTGTTGCTCGATGCATAACCATCTGACAGATCGTTTCATCGGGAACGAGAAGTTCAAAAATAGGCACTCGACCAGAATATCCCGTGTGACTACAATGGGAACATCCCGAACCGCGGAATAGTTTCTCGGGAAGTTCATAGCCAAAATGCGTGCTTAATGAACTTGCCACAGTGTACTTCTCTTTACAGTGAGGACAGATCTTTCTCACCAGTCGTTGAGCCATAACACCCCGTACTGCGGAAGTAATCAAGTATGGTTCCAAATCCATATCCATCAAACGATTAAATGCAGATGATGCATCGTTTGTGTGAAGAGTTGAAAGGACCAAGTGACCAGTCAGTGCCGCTTGAATAGCCAACTCACAGGTTTCGTGATCACGCATCTCCCCGACCATGATAATGTCAGGGTCTTGGCGCAATATTGATCTTATACCAGAAGCAAAAGTAAACCCGGATTTAACATTTATCTGCCCCTGAGAAATCCCTTCCATTGCGTATTCAACAGGATCTTCCATCGTAACGATATTGACTTCAGGGCTGTGTAGATGCTTTAATGCGGCGTAAAGTGTAGTACTCTTACCACTTCCTGTGGGACCCGTGACCAAAATAATGCCGTTCGGCGAGGCGAGAACATCCTGAAATTTGCGAAGAATTGCGGTTGTAAATCCGATTTCACCAAGCGTATAGGTTCCTGAATCGGAGTTGAGGATTCGAAGAGCCGCTTTCTCCATAAGTCCTTTGTCGCGTGTTACTGTGGGAAACGTGGAGACGCGTACATCAACCTGATGTCCATCGTGATGAATATGAAATTTCCCATCCTGCGGTTTTCTCTTTTCAGCAATATCCATATTCGACAAAATCTTGAGTCGAGAAATCAGTGGTGCAAGATAGTGAGTTTCGAGTGTCCGCCGTTCAATGAGAATACCATCAATGCGATACCGAACTCGCACGTGATTGTTCATCTCTTCAATGTGAATATCCGAAGCGTTCTCTTCTATTGCATTGAGCACCAAATTGTTGACGATATTCACAACAACTTCTCCATATTCTGAAGCTGCTTGGAATTCGGGATTATCGGGGACATCTTTCAAGCTATCCAAATCAATTTTTTCCATTGAATCAAGTGGCCTGTTGACCTCTTTGATACCACCACTTTTTAATTTTCGAATGTAATGTTCAATACTTAGTTCTGAAGCGATCACCGGATCAATCTCTTTACCCGTTGTGAATCGCAGGTGATCCTGCGTGCGCAGGTTCGTGGGATCAGACATGGCAATTGTAAGCTGGTTTCCGCGAAGAAACAGTGGAATTACCTTGTACTGTTCGATATAAGACATTGGCACAAGTTCCAGCATTTTGTGATTAAAAACGATATTATCAAGAACTACGTGAGGTGTATCGAGTTGGGCGCCAAGAACATCGAGCAGAGTGCTTTCATCAATAAACTTGAGTTGGACGAGGCACTGACCGAGAGTTTCATGACTATTGGATTAATATTCCAGTGCTTCCTGCAACTGTTCCGGTGTTATAAGAGCATGATCAATAAGTACTTCACCCAGTCGTTTGCGTTGGGTCATCTGAATCTGTTCACCGAGCATGGCTGTCAAATCATGCTGAGACACATACCCCATCTCAACCATGAGAGTCGCCATATCACGACCCGTTTTGATTTGTTCGTCGATCACTCGCATGACCTGTTTTTCTGTCATAAAGCCTTGCTCTAACATGAGCTCTGCCATTTTCAATCTTCTTTTATGTAACATGATTTCCCCGCTTGTTATTATTTACTTCCATTATGACACGCTTTTACCGTAAATGCAAGAACTGAGAACAAGGTTTTTCTCCCACTCCGATAGTGTATTTTCTCAGCCAAAGACATTCGAGGAGGATGAGTGGAATCATCGACTTTTTTTATGAGCCTTGCACTCAATGCTGCCCGAGCAGTTAAAGGATTTACCGCCCCCAATCCCGCTGTGGGAGCTGTTATTGTTCGCAATGGAAACGTCATTGCCACCGGAGCCACTTCCCCCGCCGGCGGTGACCATGCGGAAGTTCACGCAATCCGAGCGGCCGGTGATCTCTGCCAGGGCGCTGAAATCTACGTCACTCTGGAACCGTGCAGTCACTGGGGAAAAACTCCTCCCTGTGCCGATGCAATCATTCGCGCAGGATTTGCTAAAGTTGTCATCGCCATGGAAGATCCCAATCCCTTGGTTTCAGGAAAAGGGAGTTCCCGGATTCGCGAAGCGGGGATTCTTGTGGAGACCGGAATTCTATCCCATGAAGCCCAGCGACTCAACGAAGATTTCTTCTACTATATAACCCACAAAAAACCGTGGATTACCGTGAAACTCGCCATGACCCTTGACGGTCGAGTCGCCGATTCAACCGGTTCATCGAAATGGATCACCGGTCCGGCATCGAGACAATTCGTCCACGAACTTCGGGCCAAGCACACAGCAATTGGGGTGGGAAGAGGAACACTTGAAAGCGATGATCCTCAGTTGAACGTTCGCGGAGTGGAAGGTAAAAATCCGATTAGAATTATATTCACGTCAAATGAACATGCGGGAGAATCAAGTTGGTTTAGAACTCACGCCACTGAAGAGCGGTCGATCATGGTAATTGCCAAACGCGGCGAACAACATGTAGAAGTCGCTTCTGACGGAGTTGAACTGTGGTTCACCGGAACGTCGGATCGCAAAGATTCATTTGAACGTTTTCTGATCATGGCGGGTGAGAATCAGATTGATTCACTCTTTATCGAAGGGGGATCTAAACTCATTTCAACTCTGCTGGAAATGAAAGCAGTACACCGATTTTACTTATTCTATGCGCCGAAAATTATCGCCGGTGGTATAGAAGGTCTTAAAATCCCCGAATCTCTCCCCATGAACCACCCTATTGAACTGGAAAATCCTGAATGGAAACAGTTTGATAACGATATGATGGTTACAGGGCTCGCAAAATGGCAATGATCAGACGGAAAAAATGGTATCGACTCGATAGTGCGGCGCGGATTTTTCCGTCCATTGTCACCAATCGAATGACCACGGTTTTTCGTATCTCTGCCACGTGCAATGAACCGATTTCACCATCCCAACTTCAGCACGCACTCGATGCAACGATCAAAGAGTATCCTCACTTCCAAGTCTCCTTACGCCAAGGATTGTTTTGGAACTACTTTCAGGAAAACCGCCACGCACCGGTCATCTCCGAAGAACGATTTGCCCCGTGTCGCCCCATGAATCGCCGACACGATCGCAATTTTCAGTTTCGAGTGATCTATTACAGCCACCGCATCTCCCTTGAATGTTCCCACGTTCTCTCTGATGGAACGGGAGCGCTGATTTTTCTGAACACATTGCTCGAAAAGTACAATCAGCAATCAGTAAATTGTGTCAGCGCAAACGAAAATCGTGTCAGCGCAAACGAAAATCGTGTCAGCGCAAACGAAAATCGTGTCAGCGCAATGGATTCTCGTACGATTGAACCCGGTGTCGATCCTGAACTTTGGGAAGATGCCTATCGCCGATATTATCGCCCCGAAATTCCCGCTCCCCGATTGGCTCTGGGAGCATACCATCTTCCGAAACGACTTCTGCACGATCAATCTCATCGAGTGATAACTGCCACGCTTCCCTGTGCCGACCTGAAAAATCTTGCCAAACAACACGGTGTTACAATCACCGAGTATTTAGTATCCACTTGGCTGGCAGCACTTCAAGATCTGCACGCCGAAAATCCCCGCCGAGCAAAACTACTCCCCCTTCGCGTAATGGTTCCCGTGAACCTTCGCACGCTCTACCCATCAAAAACAATGAGAAACTTTTTTCTCACCGTTCTTCCGGGAATCGACCTTCGCCTCGGACACTTTACCTTTCGCGAAATTCTCGATACGGTGCATCACTACATGCAGGTCGAAGTGAACGGAAAGTATATCAATCAGCAAATTAGGCAGATCGTGGGAAACTCCGCGGTTCCCTTTGTACGCTTTCTTCCGCGAATTGTCAAAGCCCCGTTTGAACGAATCATCTATCGTCATATCGCCACGCGAAAACACTCGGGAGTTTTTACCAATCTCGGATTGATTCGTCTTGAACATCCCGATTCTCCGGTGCGGCGCTTTGATTTTATCCCCAATCCCAACCCCGTAACCGGTTGCAATGTGGGAGTAATCAGTTTTGGTGAATGGACGACAATCACCGTCTCTTCGTTAGAACTCTATCGCGATCCGGAACGACTCTTTTTCACCCGACTCAGACGTGCAGGACTTGCGCTCTCCATTGAAACAAACGAAAAGGATCACTAATGGCTTACTGTTCACGATGTGGTGTCGAAGTTGAACAATCACGAACCACCTGTCCTCTCTGCGATGCGCCGATTCATCGATATGAAGAGCCGGGAAAACTATCAAAACTCTGGCCGAATCAACGGGTACTGCCCAAAAAGAAGATTCTTTTTTTGCAAGCGGCCATGATCATTCCCGCCTGTTTTCTCTTAATCATTGCATTTTTAATTATTCTCGTCTTGGATCTTCGCCCCGATGGCATATTGAATTGGAGTGCTTACGCCTTGACCTCCGTCGGTTCTGTCTGTCTCGGATTTGGTGGAATTCTTTTTGTGGGAAGAAACCGAGTGCTCTCAATTGCCTGGGTGACATCGGTTCTTCTTTTTATGATGAAACTATTTCATTCCCATGGAGGTGGAGTGTGGTTCACCGAGATCGCCGTTCCTATAACTGTTCTCGCGGCACTGATCGTGTATGGTTCACTCTTTAGTTGGGTATTTTTCAAGAAAAAATTCCGTCTTCAAGTAACAATCCACGCACTTCTCCTAATGGTTCTCTGTTTCGGAATCAACACGATTGTCAATGAACAGATCAGTTGGTCGCTTATCGTTGCGATTCCCTTTGGAGTAATCGCGGCAACGGGAGTGTTCTCTATAGGAGTACTTCCCAAACTCATCGACTTCGACAAATATTTCCACAGCTAAAAACTCACTGCGATTCCAATCGAGTAGGGTGAAGGGTCTCCCCTTCATCC
>DYSA01000175.1 GCA_020726425.1 Fibrobacter succinogenes
CGTAAATATCAAAACCGGCAAAGTTTTTTACGATAAACTAACTTACATCTATCTTGAAATGCCCAAATTTACTAAACCTGAAAATGAACTGACCACTCACTTTGAAAAGTGGCTGTACATTTTAAAGAATCTTTAAAACCTCACAGATAGGCCTATTCAATTTCAAGAGCGTGTCTTCAAGCAACTCTTCGAACAAGCAGAAATTGCTCAACTTGACGAAAAAGAGTTTTTTGAATATGAAGAGAGTTTAAAGGAATACCGCGATCTCAAAAACTCAATAGACACCGCATTTGATGAAGGGAAGATCGAAGGGAAGATCGAAACAGCTCGAATCGCAAAAGCTGAAGGTTTACCAATTTCTTTTATTGCCAAAATGACCGGTCTTCCTGAATCAGAAATCGAATTACTCTAAAACAACTTTCAGATTTCACCTGAGCCTCGAGCCTTATCTGTTCGGGACTTTTTCTTTCCAAATCTCTACCAAACCGACTCCCTTTTGTAGTTCACGGTTGTATATTTGCTCACCGCTGAATCATCACCGAAACTAACTCAATTTTTCCAAGGAAAAGCTGTGCTTTACTATATGAAAACTTTTGGTTGTCAGATGAACGTTTCCGATTCGGATATGCTGGCAACGCTTCTTGAAGAGCGGGGATTCACCGCTTCGGAAAATGAACGGGATGCAGATCTCGTGATCGTGAATACCTGTTCGGTTCGTGAAAAAGCCGAAGTAACCGCAGAACGTAAGATTCTCGAATTTGCGAAATTCAAACAGGATCACGCACTTCTCTGGGTGATTGGCTGTATGGCTCAGCGGGTTGGCGAAGAACTGATGCAGAGAATCCCGCAGATTTCCCGCGTAATTGGTGCGAAAGAGATCGAATTTATCGAAGATCGAATCGATCAGTTTTTGTCGCCGCTCGGAACGTTTGTTGCCGATGATTCCAAAGGTGAAAGTTCATGGTCAGCGTTTTTGCCGATCATGCGCGGTTGCAACAAGTTCTGTACCTACTGTATCGTTCCTCATGTTCGCGGCAAAGAACACTCGATCGCAGTGGAAACGGTTCTCGAACAGGCTCGCCACATGGTCGCTCGCGGTGCAAAAGAGATTACACTTCTCGGCCAGACCGTGAACTCATATCAGCATGAAGATATTGATTTTGCAAAGCTACTAACTATGGTCAGCGAAATCGAAGGACTTGAACGGATCCGTTTCACCAGTCCGCATCCGAAAGATATTTCCGATGAAGTGATCGAAACCGTGGCTAAATTTCCGAAAATGTGCCACCACATTCACCTTCCGGTTCAGGCTGGATCTGACACGATTCTCAAGCGGATGGCTCGAACCTACACTCGCGAAGAGTTTATGGATCGCGTTAGAAAGATTCGTGAATGCATGCCGGACTGTGATATCACTACCGACGTGATGGTTGGTTTCCCCGGCGAAACAGATCAGGATTTCCAGGACACACTCAGTCTGTTCCGCGAAGTGCGATTTACTTCGGCGTTCATGTTCGCGTTCTCTCCTCGCAAAGGAACTGGCGCGGCGAACTACAAGGATCAGATTCCCGAAGCGATTAAGATTACGCGACTCAACGAACTCGTAAATATTCAAACTGAAATAACTAAAGAGTGTTACAACGAAATGGTTGGCAAAACGGTGACGGCGATGTTCACACTTTTCCAAGAGGGAAAAAATGGGCGTGCGGATCACTGGATTGGTCAGGATTACGGATTCAAACGCGTGATTCTTGAAACGGATCGTCAAGATCTGGGTGGCGCATTTGTCACGGGGAAAGTTGTTCGATCGACGGGAATGACTTTGGTTATCGAAGCATAGATCAAGCGATCAAGTGATGATAGAGAAAACGGATGTTCCACTGAATATCCGTTTTCTATTTAAACCTGTCTCATCTTCCTGTAAAACATATATTTGAACTTTAATCACCTGTATCTTAAGGATATTCCATGAAAGTTGCTCGACAATTACTCTTTGCATCAGTCGTCGCACTGATTTCAATTTCGCTCTTTATTACTTTCACTCAGGAAGCATTTCTGGTTCCAGTGAGTGCGACAATTCTCTGGTGGCAAACAGCCGCGGTTCCGGTTCTCTGGTTTCTGGCAGGATCCTTTCTTCTGGGACTCGCAACGGGAATTGCATTCGCCTTAGCCCTGTGGCTTTCTCACAAAAAAGAGATAAAAGAGTTGAAAAAAGAGATTGCGATTAAAACGATACAAACACCGACATTGCCAACAGATAATAAGGAGTTCAAATGATTACCCGATCCACAGCAGTTGCTGCGAATCTCGAAGGGCCTATTCATCGCATTGTTTTTTCACCCAAAGGGGTACTTGTCCATTCGCATGCGACAGATGAACTTTCGCTGTTTGAAAATGAATCACCGGTGGAACTTCATTTTGAAGAGTATTTGGGACATGAAAAGGGGATTCACTACAACGCCGGATTCTCCAACGCCGATTACTCAGAAGATTCGCGATTTCGCCTCGTAAACCTTCGCGGATCGTACAAGTCAATTCCCGCAGATCTCTTTCGGATCGCCGGTTATGCGTCCGAAGTAATTTCGTGGCGAAGAAATTTCCAGTTCTGCGGAGCCTGTGGAACCAAAACTGAACGAGTACCCCACGAACGTGCGATGAAATGTACTTCCTGCGGACTCATGGCGTACCCGAGAATCTCTCCAGCTATCATTGTGGCGATCACCAAAGGCGACTCGATACTTCTGGCGCACAATATCCATTTCCCTGAAAATCAATACTCAACTCTTGCTGGATTTATCGATCCCGGTGAATCGGCGGAAGAAGCTGTTGACCGGGAAATCTTTGAAGAAGTGGGAATCAAGGTTAAAAATATTCGCTATGTTTCCAGTCAACCGTGGCCGTTCCCCGATTCACTTATGTTGGGCTACACTGCGGAATACGATGCCGGCGAGATTGTTCCTGATGGCGTAGAAATCACTGATGCGCGTTGGTTTACAAAAGAGGATCTCGTCAATGTTACGATTCCTGGGAAACAAGCCGTAGCTCGAACCTTGATAGAAACCGTATTTGGCCCAATTGATCGCGATTAATTTGTTCAATTGGAGTAAGAACTGCGTAATAATCGAGTAAATCTTTACTTTTGTGATTTATTTTCTCCACGCAGTTCGGAAATTGCAGTATATTTTTCGCGATAATTGTTTCTATGGCCGAGTTGGCCAGCCGGTATCTGATTCCTGTGTGTCCCTGGAGTTCTGCCGTAATACTGTTTTGTGACACAAATGGAGATTCAAATGAATATCTACGTAGGAAACCTTTCGTACAGAGTAACTTCTGACATGCTCGGTGAACTTTTTGCACAGCATGGCGACGTAAGTTCAGCTCGTGTTATCATGGATCGTGAAACCAACCGTTCAAAAGGTTTTGGTTTTGTTGAAATGGATAACAACGACGATGCAAACCGTGCAATGGAAGCACTCAATAACTACGAACTCGAAGGTCGTGCAATTCGTCTCAACGAAGCACAGCCTCGTGAACCACGCCAGTTCAACAACGGCGGCGGCAGAGGTTATGGTCGTTAAGACTATACTGTAGCTTAAAAAATTCAAAGGCGATTCCGATTTTCGGGATCGCCTTTTTCATTCCTATCCGTCTTTCCGCTGAATCCTCGCCATTGAAGCGAACACGCCCAATCCACAAATCACCGCTGATCCTCCCAGAATAATCCGCGCCGCAAGGTAGAACTGCGGAAGCGTTTCCGTGGTCACCTGTGAATTCCCCAAAACCGCATGGATCACCAGCGCGGCAATTCCCATGGAAACGGCTTGACCAGTCACGCGCATGGTAGAAACCAACGCCGAAGCTACTCCGAGAAACCGTTTTTCCACACCGCTCATGATCGCGTTCGTGTTCGGTGAACTGAACAGTCCCAAACCGATTCCGATAATCGCCATCGGCAAAAGCATGAGATTCAGGTGGAATCCGGCGGGGAGAACCGTGAGAATCAATAGGCCGATTCCGGTCATGGTCATGCCGATCGATGCGGGGATTCCCGGATCAATCGTGTCGGAAAGTTTTCCCGCCAGCGGAGCCGTGACCATCATACAGATCGAAGGAACCAAAAGCCACATTCCCGCAGATCGTGGCGGAAGTTCGTAGGCATACTGAAGCAACAAACTCAGCATAAACGTGAGCGCAAAAGTCGCGGCGTAGTTGATAAATGCCGCCGCATTGGCCAGCGCAAATGGTTTGTTGCCAAAGAGAAGGCGAAGATCAAGGAGCGGGTGTTCCTGCTTGAGTTGCTGTTTCACAAAGAGAATCAACAGAACTACTCCGATAGCTAGCAGAACGGCCGCGTGAATATCAGGTAGATGAGAAAATCCAAATACAGAAAGAGTAATCGCCGGAATGTAGAGCGCGGTTCCGACCAAATCAAAGGGATCTTTTCGATCTGATTTCCGGTCTTTCGGAAGTGCCCAGAACCCAAGAATCGCCGTGATCATGGAAACGGGAATCGTGGTGAAAAAGATCGACCGCCATCCGAAACTGTCGGTCAAAAAACCGCCGATCAACGGAGCGAGAGTCAATCCAAGATAGACCGCTGTTACGTTGATTCCGATCATTTTACCGCGATCTTTCGGTTCAAAAAGTGAAGTTACAATTGCCATTCCCGTGCCGTAAACCATGGCCGATCCAATTCCCTGAATCACTCGAAACAAAATCAGCACCGACCCATCTGGAGCGAGCGCCGCACCGAGAGCGGAGAGTGCAATCAGAAGATTTCCCGTGAGAAACACATTTCTCTGACCATACAGATCGGCGAATCGGCCCAGCGGAAGGAGAAGTGCCGCCGATGCAAGCAAAAATGACAAACTCACCCAGCTCAACGCCGCCGTGGAGAGTCCAAATTCGGTTCCCATCGAAGGAAGTGCCACATTTACAGCGGCGGAAATCAGCGGATTTATCAGCGATGAGATAAGAATTACAGCAAAGGCAGTACGGCGGTTCATGGGAATTTCCTTTCACGAAAGTTCGGGTGTAATATGGTTGATTGTAAATCAGAAAGTGCCACCTTTTCACAGGAGAAATGGTGGCACTTTGACTCAGAAATCATAAAGGGAAAAGGTGGTTAAAAATCCAAGCCGAGCGCAAGTCGTTGTTCATCGGAAAGATCAGACAACTGAAGATACTCATCAGTGATCAGTTCCACTTCCGGCTCGTCGAGATACTCTTCCAACTCGAGCATCCGCTGAGTCATTGTGAGAAGCATGGGGCCATAGGGACATCCCGGCGAAGTGAGAATCATTTTCACTTTCACTTTTGCCCCGTCAATATGCACATCGCGGATCAATCCGAGATCGACAATACTCACGTTGAGATCGGGATCTTTGATCGGGCGAAGGATTTCAAGTACTCTTGCCTTGGTGATCACCGATTCATCCATTGATGTGGTCGGTTCGATTTTTTCGGGAACTGCCACTGCGGTGGG
>DYSA01000176.1 GCA_020726425.1 Fibrobacter succinogenes
CTCGACAAATTCACTTGTGAGACGATCAATCACTCTTTTAATCTGTTCTTTAAAGGATTATGTTTACACTGCTAATCTACACCGCACAAGGAGAGTATAATCTTCCTAACTCTCTGTGAATTATTCCATTTCTAACTTCTCTTTAGCACTGCAAGATACCCGAATTCTTATCGGTATAATATCCACTCGGAAGGGAAGAGATGAGCGGGTTACAATCACTTGATATTTCAATCGATCCGGTTGCAAATAAACGATCCTCAACTCAAAAAAAACCACAGTCAATCGATCCTTTTTCTGGATTGGACATCGAAACGGGTGTTCATTCAAAAGCAGCGGTTCGTCCGAATCCGAAACCACTTCCGCCGAGCAGTGTGGATAGTTTAGAACCACTTCGCGACGTTACCACGCCAATCGTTTCTGAAACCGGTGGTGTTGTGCCGATTATCCAGCAGGGAACTCGGCTCGGTTCAGGACGGGTCGTTGATATGATCGGTCAAGGCGGAATGACTCGCGTCTACCGGATCTGGAACGAAGAACTGGAGATGTATCGAGCGGTAAAGCTGGTGAACCAAGTGTTCAGCGGCGACACGAGCGAACGGTTCCGCACTGAAGCAAAGATCTGTGCAAAGTTCGACCATCCAAATATTATCCATATCTACAATGTTGGCAGCTGGTACGACATTCCGTATATCGAAATGGAGTATATCGAAGGGCAAACGCTTGACTACTACATCAAGAAATTTGGCCGCCTTCCGGCAATCGCCGCCGGTGCAATTGCAATGATTCTGGCTAAGTCGCTGGAACATATTCACTCGGCTCCTTTCCAAATTTACGGGAAAGAGTACAAGGGAATTATCCATCGCGATCTGAAACCGTCGAACATTATGATCGCCAACGATGGCACGGTCAAGCTAATGGATTTCGGGATTGCCCGTCCTGTTGAAACAGGATTCCATACTCAGGTGAATCTCAATGTTGTGGGAACAATCCAATACTTTTCTCCGGAACAGTTGGATAACAACAACGTGGATCATTCGACAGACATCTATGCACTCGGCGCAATTCTCTATGAAATGCTCACGGGGACAAAGACATTCCCCTACACGACATTGACCAGTCTGGTCAAAATGAAAACAATCAACAGTTATAAAGATTTGAACACCTTCGATTTTGCAATCCAAAGTGAACTCAAATCAATCGCTTCGATGTGTCTTCGCATGAATCGCGAAGAGCGGTACCGCAGTGGCGGGGCACTCTATTATGCGTTGGAAAGTGCCTGTGAAAATCTGGGCATCGATATTCCGACTGACATAATCCGTTCCTACGCCGCAGATCCCCATCGCATGGAAGCTGAAGAACAACTACTACTTCAGGAACAGCAGAGAGCGGTTCACGAAGAAGAGATTGAAGAAAAAGCAAGTATCGGATCGCGCTTTGCAAAGAAACTTTCACAACTTTTTGGTAACTAACCACAGGAGAACGCTATGAATATCGGAAAAAGAACCAGTTCCCTTCTCCCTGTGGTCGAAGTTGACCAAGAGCGATGCGTCAATTGTCATGCGTGTATAACCGTTTGTCCGGTAAAGTACTGCAACGACGGTTCCGGCGACCACGTCACTATCAATCACGATATGTGTATCGGTTGTGGAAGTTGTTTAAAACGATGTACTCACAATGCGCGTTATTATATCGATGACTATACGCAATTCGAAGTTGATCTCGCATCGGGTGTTCCCGTTGTAGCGATAGTCGCACCTTCGATTGTTGCCAGTTTTGGCGAAGAGTATCTCAAGGTAAACGGCTGGCTAAAATCAAAAGGTGTTGAAGCGGTATTTGATGTGAGTTTCGGCGCGGAACTTACCGTTAAATCCTACGTAGAACACATCATGGAAAACAAACCCCAGACCGTGATCGCTCAGCCCTGTCCCGCAATCGTGACCTATCTCGAACTCTATATGCCAGAACTTCTCCAGAATCTGGCACCGGTTGACAGTCCCATGCTGCACACCATGAAAATGATCCGCGAATACTATCCCGAATACGCACAGCACAAAATCGCGGTGATCTCTCCCTGCCTTGCAAAAAAGAGAGAGTTTCAAGAACTGGGCTTGGGCGAATACAACATCGGTTTTAAAACGGTTGCTCACGCTCTTGCGGAAAATGAAACACCACTCTCTTCATTTGAATCAGTGGCGTATGTCAATCCTCCTGCAGAACGGGGTGTTCTTTTCTCATCTCCCGGCGGACTTCTCGAAACGATGAAACGCTGGGTTCCCGACATGGAAAAACGAACCCGCAAAATCGAAGGCGTTCACACGGTATACGACTATCTTTCTAAACTTCCCGAAGCGATCTCGAATGGATCAGCACCACTTCTGGTTGACTGTCTCAACTGTGAGTTTGGGTGTAACTCTGGCCCACTGACACTTCCCACTGCGCAAGCCCTCGACACCGTTGAAGGTGCCGTGAGAAAGCGTAAAAATGAGCAACAAAAAGAGTTCTCCGGAATCACGGATATGGAAATTCAGGAAGAAGTGGATCGCGTGCTCAGCAAGTACTGGAGAAAAGCGCTCTACCGTCGAAGTTACCGCAATCTTTCTATGAACAATCGCATCTTCTATCCCGATGAAAGTCAGTTGAAAGCGATTTACGAAAGTATGCACAAATATGAATCCGACGATATGTACAACTGTAGTTCCTGTGGATACGAAAGTTGCGAAAACATGGCAGTGGCGATTCACCACGGATTGAACCGCGCAGAGAACTGTCATTTCTATATGGCCGAAGAAGCGCGGACGGCTCACGACCAGATTTCTGAAAATGAAAAACGGTTGCGCACGATTCTCTTTACGGCAAATCAAGGATTCTGTCTTACCGATGCTGAGTTTTCGTTAATCACAGTGAATCCGACGCTTTGTGAAATGTTTGGAACCACCAAAGAACGGCTTGTGGGAACGAAAGTATTTGAAGGTCAGTTCCAGAACTGTATCAAAAACAATCGCGACTCAATTGAAATTCGGATTAAAACGCCAGATGGCACAAATCGTCTCTGTCTGTTTACCCCAACGCCGTATCACGACAATGAAGGTGAACTGCAGGGATATTTCGCCTTTGTCACGGATATCAGTAGCTATAAAAAAGCAATTATCGAAAGCACTTCCGGCGGAAGAGTTCCGATGTAGGTCAAAATCTTACGTACTCTTTGAAACGCACTAACTACTCTGGTGGTTACCTAAACTGAAGTTGGCTCCAGCACTCGTTCCAAGCGTCCGCGCTTGGAATGCAGCATTCGAGGCTCCAGCCTCGCGTTACGACGGTGAGGCTGGAGCCTCGTGCTGTGCGTAACAGGTCTGGAAACCTGTTACGACTGTTTATGCCATATTCATTGATTGTAAAGTACCAGAGTAGTTACAAAACGGAAAGTGTCACACTTCCCGTTTTTTTATCCGTCTACACCATAAAAGAGTTGCCAAATTTCGCACGGTGGACTATACTTTCACTGTGCGATGGTGGACAAAGGAGCGTTATGAACAGGTATATACTTCTCTTGCTAATACTACTTTCAACAGGAAATTCACAAAATATCGAAGTGAGTTTTGTGGAAAGAGTTCCCTACTATTTCCAAAAAGGAGATCGCCCCAAAGGATTCCTGTACGAACGAACAGACAAGATTCTTCGCAAAGCGGGCATCCCCGCAACCTATCGATCACTCCCGGCAAAACGTATCCTCTTCATTCTTGAAACAAATCATGAACCGCATATCAGTATCGGATGGTTTAAAAAAAGTGACCGCGAGAAAATC
This sequence comes from Fibrobacter succinogenes, assembly GCA_020726425.1. Taxonomy (GTDB): domain Bacteria; phylum Fibrobacterota; class Chitinivibrionia; order Chitinivibrionales; family Chitinivibrionaceae; genus JAIFMU01. Next base: position 3,803 of record DYSA01000176.1, read on the forward strand.
GGGTCATTCACCCGCCCGATCTATCGAAATCTTCCTCAAGGAGTATTGATTCTCAAAAAGAAAAGTCAACACTACGCTCAGTTTACCTCATTTAAAGAGTTGCGAAACTCACCACTTCGCCTGGGAACTATCGATGGCTACTCCTACGGCGATTACATCGACTCGTTGATAGCACTCGCACCGCAAACCGTTGAAAAAGCAGTGGTGACTTCAATAAGCAATCTTCAAAAGCTCGAAGCTGGCCGAGTGGACTACATAATTGTGGATCAAGAAGAGTGGAAAGCAATGATTGCCGATGCTCAACTAAAAGAAAATGATTTCAAACTCCTGCGATTCCCCGATATTCCCCAAGGGAACCTGCGCTATCTCTGGTGTAGCTTTGCCGTACCCAAAGAATCAATTTCTCGGATAAACAGTGCGATTTCCACACTCTATCCCGAGGTAAAATAACACAAGTCGTTGTTATCATTTCTTATTCAATCTATATTATCGACTGGTTTAGTCAATTAAGAGTATTGAAGAGGAAAATCTATGTACGATTCGCTGTATGCCACACTCGAAACTGCTATTCAAACCGGAGAATCGATTTCCCAAGAGACCGCTCTTGCAATTATGACCCTTCCGGCAGAACAGTTGCCAATTGTCATGGGACTGGCAACGCGCATGAAACTCAAGTGGTTTGGCAGTCCTGTTCATTTTTGTTCTATCATGAACGCTCGAAGTGGTGCCTGTTCAGAAGATTGCGCTTTCTGTGCGCAGTCCGCTCACCATACCACCTCCACCGGCGTATATGGAATGCAGGCAACAGACAAAATCGTTGATACCTACAGCGAAGCAGCGCAACTTCCCATAGATCGATTTGGTGTTGTTACCGCTGGCGAAGGACTTTCCGGGGCGGATATCGATTCACTCTGCGAAGCAATTCGATCGGGCAAAAAAAACGAAACCGAATGGTGTGCTTCCCTGGGACTCCTCTCAGAATCGGATCTTCAAAAACTGATCGATACGGGAATGACTCGGTTCCACCACAATCTCGAAACATCCCGTTCCTATTTTCCCAACATCTGCACGACCCACCAGTATGAAGAACGAATCGCCATGGTACGTCAGGTAAAAAAAGCGGGACTATCAATCTGTTGCGGCGGAATTCTCGGTCTGGGAGAATCACTGGAACAGCGGTATGAGTTCGCAAAAATCCTCTCGGAAGAAAAAGTCGATGCCATCCCCATGAACTTCCTCGTCCCCGTAAAAGGAACGCGCATGGAAAATATGCCAATCATGTCACCGGTGGAAATTCTTCTTTCGATTGTTATGTTTCGCTTTGTCAATCCCACCGCAGAAATCAAAATTGCCGCCGGAAGACTCCATCTTCGCGATATGCAATCAATGATCTTTGCCGCAGGAGCTACGGGCATGATGATCGGTGAATATCTCACCGTTGCAGGAAGAGACACCGTTTCAGATATACAAATGCTCAAGGATCTGGGGATTGAAGTGAAACAGTGTTGTTGAAAAGATACAAATAACGAGACTAAAAAAGCCGGATGCTAATGCAACCGGCTTTTTCATCTACAAAATGGAGGTGATTTTTAGAACGCGAATCCAAGATCATAGCGAAGAGCTGGGCCAACTCCACCAAATTCAATACCAGCAAAGTCTCCAGCAGTATATTTA
>DYSA01000177.1 GCA_020726425.1 Fibrobacter succinogenes
TAAAACCAGCTTCCCTTTTTTGAACAGTGTCAATACTCTTACATATTGAACAGGAGTTCCCGATATTTTGGAAGTTTCCAAAGACTATCCGGAAGCGTTGATTCGAGATGATCAACGTGTTTGCGGATTCGTTCAATATGCGGAGCGAGATCGTTGTACAGATAATCAGCCTGTTCAACAGAATCTTTGTGAGAGATCACACGCAACATATCCTGAAGTTTATGCAAGTGCTTGCGAACTTGATAAATATCTTCAGTTAAGCGAGCGAACATCTCTTTGCGGTCGTCAACAGCGTGGATCGGAAGAGGAATAGAATCATCTTCTGCCATTGTTTTAAGAACTTCAAGAGAATTACCCATATCAACTTGGAATTCATACGCACTCGGAAGAACCTGTGTTTGTACGAGTTCTTCAAGAGTGTGAGCTTCGATGATGCGCACTTTGTTGTAGTGTTCCACCCAAATGTTGTAACGCGCTTCAAGCTCGGTTTTACTGAGCACGTTATATTTACCAAATACTTCAATCGCTTTTGGCGTGATAAACGCTTCGAGAGATTTTGCCGTATTGGGGATATTGGGAAGTCCACGACGACTCGCTTCATCCTGCCACTCTTTTGAGTAGTTATTTCCTTCGAACAAGATATTCTGCGATTTCTCGAGAAGTTCTTGAAGGATTTTCGGAAGTTTTTTGTCTGTTTTTCCTTTAGCCTTGTCCAATTTGTCAGAAATGAGATCCATCGACTCTGCAACAATTGTGTTTAACACGGTCACCGCAGTTGAAATATTGGCGGAACTTCCACACGCGCGGAACTCAAATTTTGCACCGGTGAAGGCAAAAGGTGAAGTGCGATTGCGGTCAGTCTGATCCTGCATAAACTGGGGAAGATTTTCAAGTCCTGTTTGAAGCATTTCCATTGTTCTGTTGTCAATTGATTCACCTTTAATCAATGAAGAAGCAATGTCGAACAGCTGTTTTCCAAGGAAAATGCTCATGATTGCAGGAGGTGCTTCGTGCGCACCGAGACGATGCTCGTTTCCTGCCGATGCAATTGAAGCTCTGAGAATGTCTGAATGTTTCCAAACCCCGTGAATAATCGCCGTAAGAACCGACAAAAATTGGAAATTCTGCTCTGGTGTTTTACCTGGGTTGAGAAGGTTATTACCTTCGTTATCACCCATTGACCAGTTCACATGTTTACCCGAGCCATTAACGCCATGGAATGGTTTTTCGTGAAGTAGGCAAACGAGATTGTGATGAATGGCAATTTTCTGCATTACATCCATCATAAGTTGGTTGTGATCGGCAGCAAGGGCCGATTTTTCAAAGATCGGAGCGAACTCAAACTGATGTGGAGCTACTTCGTTGTGGCGAGTACACACGGGGATTCCCAGTTTGTAACACTCGCGTTCAACGTCCATCATGTAGTTCAATACCCGGTCTTTAATTGAACCAAAATATTGATCTTCAAGCTGCTGACCTTTTGGTGAAGCTGCTCCAATAAGTGTACGACCGGTCAGTTGCAGGTCTGGACGAAGGCGATAGTATCCAGCATCAACAAGGAAATATTCTTGCTCTGCACCACAGGTTGAATAGACTGTTTCGACGGGTATTTCACGGAAATGGTTCAGAAGTCTTTTCGCCGAAGATTCAAGTGCACGTTCACTTCTCATAAGGGGAAGTTTTTTGTCCAGAGCATCACCGTGGTACGAAACGAACACAGAAGGAATCGTAAGCGTTTTGCCCAGAGCCGTTTCGCGGATAAATGCAGGAGATGTTGGATCCCATGCGGTATAGCCTCGAGCTTCAAATGTGGAACGAAGCCCACCAGACGGGAATGACGATGCATCTGGTTCTGACATGATCAAATTGCTTTTAGAGAATTTTTCAATAATCTGAAGTGTTCCGTTTACTGCAATAAAACTATCGTGCTTTTCTGCTGTAAGTCCAGTCATTGGTTGGAACCAGTGAGTGTATGATGTCGCGCCATTGTCCAAAGCCCACTCTTTCATGGCATTAGCAACAGCATCGGCATCAGCGGCACAGAGTTGAGTACCATTTGCTTGCCAATTTTTAAAAGCAGTAAAAACGGAAGTTGGCACACGGCGTTTCATAACCTCTTCGGAAAACGTGTTTTGTCCGAAGTAGGTTGAAACTTTTTCTGGAACGATTGTGTCGAATTTCACTGATGAAATATGGGCAGTAATTTCTCTGCGTGTACTCATGTGTACACCCCTTTCAGCATAGGATTTTCATTGTTGAACGATCACATAGTAGCGTTTCTTGTTGAACAGTATACTGTTCTGTATTCTGTTCGTAAACTATAAAATAGGTCTTTATAGAGAACATTTGAACAAATAGATCGATTTGAATGCTATAAAGTCGATTTTTTAAACAATGCTAATACTGTCTTAGAGATTCTTAAAGTCAACGAATTAGAGTAAATTCAGTGGTGATTTACTAAAATGCTACAATTTTTGGTTCAAAAGTAAACCTGGATAAAAATCCAATTTCACGTTGAAAATGAAAAAATGTCTTATTCTTATTCACTCTTTGTACAACTATTCTGAGTAATTACACAAACCGTTGCGCTGTAACGGTCACGTCTGTTATGAAATGCAGCGAAATAACTGAAAAACCGACAAAAATGTACAGTATGTTCTATATTCTTACCATTACAGTGAATTATGGAGGAATTAATGAAAGCGTTACTAAAAATTTTGGGAATGTTACTCGTTCTATCGAGTTGTTCTATGTTTGAAGATGATGTACTGCCACTTTCGGTTGAACTTTCATCTGCTCCGGCAGTTTTTAATGTTGGTGATTCAGTAACAATTACCGCGGTGATCAAAGGCGGATCCGGCGGAAATATTATCTTGTGGAAACTCGATCAAAATTCATATACCAGTAGCTCTTCAGAATCGTTTTCATTTAAATCTTCCGCTATGAGTCACTCTGTTCAATGTTCTGTCTCTTCGGGAGAACAGAAAAAATCAAAAAGCATTGCTGTTACCAGTGCTGGGTATGGCGATTTATCTCCCGTGGAACGCTATGGAAAACTAAAGGTTGAAGGAGCAAATCTTTGTGATAAAAATGGCGAATCGATCCAATTGCGCGGAATGAGCACTCATGGGATTCAATACTTTGATCAGTTTTATACTAAAAATTTGATTACGTCTCTTGCTCTGTATTGGAAGGCTGATATAATCCGTATTTCATGCTATGTAAATGAAGGTAATTCTGACTATTTAGATTCTCCAGCCAAGTGGCGAACTTATGTGGATTCGATCGTTGACATGGCTGGAGAAGCAGGGATTTATGCGTTGATAGACTGGCATATGCTTTCACCTGGTGATCCAAATTATTTCAAAAATGAAGCGAAAGAGTTTTGGAAATACATGGTTGATAAGCATGGCAATAAAACACATGTACTCTTTGATATTTGCAACGAACCCAATAATGAAGGTCATTGGTCTTGGAAATATGATAAAGAAAAAGGTGATTTTGTTAAGGATAAGGAGATTGTTCCCGGTAAAACGGTAACTTGGGACAATGACATAAAGCCTTATGCTGATACGATTTTGGCTATTATTAGAGCTAAATCACAAAATGTGGCAATTGTTGGGACACCTGAATGGGCATCTGAACCCGATGCTGTTATTGGCAATGAACTCAACTACAGAAATATTATGTACACCATGCATTTTTATGCAGCAGAGCACGGTAGTTCGTATCGCGATAATGTCTCTCGTGCTTTACTTGCAGGTATTCCTGTATTCGTGACTGAATTTGGAACTCAAGAAGCTTCTGGTGACGGTGACAATGACTTTGTTGCTTCTGAAGAGTGGATGACTTTTATGAATGACAACAATCTTAGTTGGTGTAACTGGAACCTTTCTAATGATTTCCGTACTGGTGCGGTTTATCTTGAAAATTTTAAATATTCTACAACGACTACTGCTGCTACCTATGCTGATTCGGCAAATATGAAAGAAGCGGGTAAGTGGATTTTCAATAAAATCAAAAATAGATAGTGTTGATATATCTTTAGGTGAGAACGGGAACTGGAAATTTCAGTTCCCGTTTTAGTTTTCATAGCAAAATAAAGTGTATAGGATTATTTTTGTGGGGTACAACTGATGTGTCTTGTTTCAGAGGAGTTACAATGGCAATGGTAAACGCGGCAAATATGCCCGATGTAAATGGTTATTTTGGTGAATACGGTGGATCGTTTGTGCCACCACAACTGCAGGTAATTCTTGACGAGATCACTGCTGAATATCTTAAAACAAAAGATGATCCAGAGTTTCAAAAGGAGATGGCCTACTATCAGAAACACTACGTTGGTCGTCCAAGCCCGGTCTTTTTCTGTGAACGACTTACGGCTAAAATCGGTGGGGCGAAAATCTATCTCAAGCGCGAAGATTTGAATCACACCGGTGCTCACAAAATCAATCACTGTATTGGTGAAGCACTTCTTGCTAAACGTCTCGGGAAAACAAAAATTATCGCTGAAACCGGAGCGGGTCAGCACGGAGTTGCTCTTGCAACTGTAGCGGCACTTCTGGGACTTGAGTGTGAAATTCACATGGGCGAAGTAGACATTGCTAAAGAACATCCAAACGTTGTGCGCATGCAGATTCTCGGCGCCACCGTTGTGCCGGTAACTCATGGCCTGAAAACTCTCAAAGAAGCTGTTGACTCTGCTTTTGAAGCGTATCTCAAAGATCCGGTGACTCAGTTGTATGCTATCGGTTCGGTGGTTGGGCCACACCCATTCCCTATGATGGTTCGCGATTTCCAGCAGATTATTGGTGAAGAAGCAAAAGTGCAGTTTGAAGAACTTACGGGAACTCTTCCTGACAATATTGTTGCCTGTGTTGGTGGCGGATCGAATGCAATGGGACTGTTCACCGCATTCCTCAATGATGAATCCGTGGCGATTTACGGTGTAGAACCTGCGGGTCATGGCGTTGAAATTGCAGGGAAACATGCGGCAACCATAACCAAGGGAACGCCCGGTATGATTCACGGGTTCAAGTGTTATATGCTACAGGATGAAAATGGTGAACCTTCGCCTGTTCACTCTGTTGCATCGGGTCTCGATTACCCCGGCGTTGGACCGCAGCACTCGTATCTTCACGATTTAAAACGAGTAAACTATACTCATATCGATGATACCGATGCGATCGATGCATTCTTTGAACTCTCTCGTTCAGAAGGAATTATTCCGGCGATTGAAAGTTCTCACGCGGTTGCGTTTGCCATGAAACTGGCAAAAGAGTTGCCGTCTGATCAAACGATTCTCGTGAATCTTTCTGGTCGCGGCGACAAGGATATCGATTTTGTAGTGGAAAACTTCGGGAAGAAGTACGGTATCTAACCTCCTCCTTTTTCGATGGTATGTAACGGCGGTAACTACTCAGGTGTTAGTGGGGGACAAAAACTCGCTTCAGCACTCGTTCCCA
>DYSA01000178.1:0-129 GCA_020726425.1 Fibrobacter succinogenes
TTTCCGGTTCTGTCGGAAGAGTTTCCGGTTCTGTCGGAAGAGTTTCCGGTTCTGTAGGAAGAGTTTCCGAACCAGTAGGAAGAGTTTCCGAACCAGTAGGAAGAGTTTCCGAACCAGTAGGAAGAGTTT
>DYSA01000178.1:229-5454 GCA_020726425.1 Fibrobacter succinogenes
CCGAACCTATTGAATTGTTACCAGAAGAAACTTCAGAAGAGTTTGCGGTTAATTCACCTCTGTCAGAAGTAGTCTGTCGAGATTCTTGGCTGCTTGATGCAGTAAACACTGGCGTTGTTTCAGTGAGAATAGGCGTATTTGATCGGACAACCGATGTCAGTTCGGAAACGACCGCAAGAAGTTCCGACGTTATTGCCTCAGGTTTCGCACCAGAGGCATGAACTATCGGTGTTGCAGGGATGATCACCGGTGTTGTTTCGTACAGTGGTGCGATCCGTTCGCGAACTTGGAGATCTCCAAGGCCGTCATATTTTCCCGTCCTTACCATTTCCATTATTGCCGCAAGCGTAACCGTTCGTTCCATGGAAGCGAGTTTTACTAAGCAGAGTTCTATAGTAAAACGAGGAAGTGTACTCCAGCGAAGATCCCGTTCTGCCTGAGCGAGCATTTCACTCATGCGCAACAGATCGCCTTCGGAAAAGAGCGATGCCGCTTGGCGGTAGATCGATTCATTTTCTGGTGCCAAACCACTTTTTCCGCCGGGGATTGAAAGAAACAGAAGCGTGCGGAGAAAATCTCGGAATCCCGTGAGGAATTCGCCAATATCGTAGCCACTGTCGAGAGTCGATTCAAATGAAGCAACTGCGGCGGCGGCATTGCCATCGGCGATTGCTTGAAGAGTTCCGCGATAGACATCCGTAGATACCAAACCGAGCACCGACCGAACCTGATTTTCCAAAAGCGATTCGCCACAGAACGAATAGACCTGATCGAGCAACGAAAGTGAATCGCGCATGGATCCCGCCGCCTTGTGAGCGATCAGTGCGATGGACTGTTCGTCATAAACGATGTCCTCTTTTTGGCAGATCTTTTTGAGATGTTTCCCGATCTGTTCGTCAGAAATCGCACGGAAATCGAATCGCTGACACCGCGAGTGAATGGTGTCGGGGATTTTATGCGGTTCCGTGGTTGCAAAAATAAAGATTACTTTTTCAGGTGGCTCTTCGAGCGTTTTGAGTAGCGCGTTGAACGCTCCGGTCGAGAGCATGTGTACTTCGTCTATGATAATAATGCGATATTTTCCGCCCATGGATGTGTAGCCGATGTTATCGCGAAGATCTCGAATGCTATCGACACCGTTGTTCGAAGCTCCATCGATCTCCATAACATCGAAACTATTTCCCGCAATAACAGCTCGACAGGTCGAACAGGTTCCGCAGGGATTTGGAGTGGGGCCATTTTCACAGTTCAGGGCGCGAGCGAGGATACGAGCCGTTGTGGTCTTACCAACGCCACGCGTTCCGGTGAAAATGTAAGCGTGAGCAACGCGATCTTTTTCAATCGCCCGCTTGAGAGTATCAGTGATATGTTCTTGACCAACCACATCTTCGAAAATTGTGGGGCGCCATTTGCGTGCAAATACCAGATATCCCATGATCACTCCTGATTAAACCGGATCGTAAAATACACTCAAAGAGAGAAAACATGCAACGACTCAACGCTAAAACATATCGCCAAGAAGTGCAAAAATGCAAATCAACAAGCATTGATTAACAAAGAATTAGTAAGATTTGTAAAATTGGGGAAAATTGCGCGATATCGATAAAAAAAGAGGGCCAAGTTACCTGCGACACTTAGAAGTACTCACCTGCCGTTGCTACCTTCCGGTCCTGGCGGAGTTCAGCAAGCTCCCAATGTGCAGGACCTGACCCATATTTTAATGGCGGAGAGAGGGGGATTCGAACCCCCGGTAGAGTTACCCCTACGTACGCTTTCCAAGCGTAGACCATAAACCACTCGGACATCTCTCCACACATAGATTTCAAATAGCGACAAAAGATACATAAACGTTTGTCATGAAGCAAGTAAAAAGAACTCTTTTTGCGAAACTTTTTTAGCTTTCCATGCACGATCTTTTCAGACACACCACGATCAGAGCTCTGATTCTGGCGCTACCTCAGGCGTTTCTGTACTTTCATTTGGCTCTTCACCGGGCAGCGGAGTTACTCCAAATTCAAAGTATTTCACCTTGAAACTCTTGATCTCCACAAGAACACCATCGAGATTTCCGTTTACCAAATTGAACCGTTTGCTCGGTTTGAGACGGAACTCTTTCACCAAGGTTTTATCTCCAGTGTAGATATAGGCGGCAGTTCCATTGCAGGATTTTTTAAGGAAATCACCGATTTCACGGTAAAGCATTGCCGCTTCATCCCGTTCACCCAGACGAATTCCGTACGGTGGGTTGCAGACGATTGTTCCATTTTCAAAATTAGCCGCCGATCGGAATGGTCGCCATTTCAAGGCAATCGATTCTGATCCGGGAAGACAAGCGAGATTTTCACGAGCCGAATCGATTGCATCTTGATCCTTATCAGATCCGATAATCAGTCCTTCGGGAAGTGGACGAATTTTTCCGTTTGACTCCTCTTGCACTTCAGACCAAATTTTGCGATCAAAATCGGGAAGATTGAAAAATCCAAAAAGCATACGAAGATATTGCGATGGAATGCGACAGTATTTCATGTGAGCTTCCGCCAGAAGTGTTCCCGATCCACACATGAAATCCCAAAGCGGTGTTTCGCCATCCCAACCGGTATTGCGAATGATCGCCGCCGCAAGAGTTTCCTGCATAGGCGCGAATACGGAACTCTTTCGGTACCCTCGTTTGTGAAGTGCTTCGCCGGAAGTGTCGAGACTGATCACCGCTTTGTTTTTGCGAATGTGAAGATTAAACCGCACATCGGGATTTTTGATGTCCACAGAAGGACGTTCACCGGTTTTGTCGCGGAACCAGTCGCAGATTGCATCTTTCAAACATTGAGCGGCGTAGAGTGAGTTGGTGAATCCCGCAGTATCAGAAACAGATGCGGTGATTGCAAAGGTGTCATCGGTGTCGAGAAAGTCATCCCACTTGATTTTCTTGGCGGTGCTCTGAAGATATCGCGCTGAATGGCAATCAAATGTGAAAAGAGGTGCAAGAATACGGGTTGCCAATCGCGATTCATAATTGACTTTATAGAGAATCCGCTGATCACCTTTAAAGGTCACACCGCGATATCCTGCAACAACATTTTTTGCTCCCAATTCGTTCAGTTCTTCCGCGAGAAGCTCTTCCATCCCGCCGGCAACCACAGCAAAAAATCCGCTATGTTTTTGATATTCGTAAAACATATCAATTCCTTATAGTTGTTATACGGGTGGAATATAGCTTCTGGAGAGAAAATCTGCCGATCGAGAATCAGGAAATTCACACCGTCGAACTTATACAAAGATAATCACCGATTGCAAAAGGAAGCACCAAACGATGCTCCCTTTGCAAATTGTCATATTATCAAATTTCAGAGACGATGTTCGTCGATCTCCGATTCTACTTCCAGAGGTCCAACGATTTTTTCCTCGTCTTCACCGAAAATCCGTCCAAAACAGAATATGTTCAACCAGATAATCCCACCCCAAGAGAGAACCAGAAATAACAGCCCCGCTAGATTAATTGAATTCATCTTCAACCTCCAAAAGTTGTGCCGGTGTTCGATTTCTCCACGCGGTAAATATGGTGAGATTCAATGCGGCAAACAATGCAAGCAAAGACAATCTGAAACCCCAGATAAACGCGATATTTGTTGTGTGAACACCTCCGAGCAGAGTTACCGGAACCGATTCAACTCCTTTCAAAAGAATTTTGTCCATGCCGCCGCCATTGGTAAACCACAAAATGAGCAAGCCGAGAAGGAATGTCGGTGTAACATATTTCATTATGAAAATAAACGGCTTAGCAATGGTAATCTCCGCTCCCTCAAGAAGTTCTTTGATTCCTTCGGGAACACCGAGAACCCAAGAAAACACGATTGCTTCAATCGTGCCAAACAACAAGAGGGTGAATTGAAATCCCCACAAATCGATTTCATCCGCCGCACCAGCATTGAAACCCCAAATTACCAACAACGTAAAAAACATCGTAATCGCACCGAGAACCGCAATGGAGCTCTTTCGATCCATGCGAAGTTCATCTTCTAAAAAGGAGATTCCCGGCTGAAGAATCGATACCGAAGAGGTGAGTCCACCGATAAACAGCAATACAAACCAGAATATTTGCAGAATATAACCAACGATTTCTCCCATTTTAGAAAAGATTAACGGCATGGTGATAAATCCAAGATCGACCACGCCAGCTTTCGCGATATCAGCCGAAGCTACGGATCCCAAAAGTGCAATCGCTGCGGGAATCACCAGTGTTCCGCCGATGATCACTTCGACCAGTTCGTTGGTTGCATTGGCGGTCAACGAAGAGAGAGCAATGTCTTGTTTTGGCTTAACATACGAGGCATACGTCAAAATGGTTCCAATTCCAACAGAGAGTGTGAAAAATATCTGAGTCGTCGCCGCAAACCAGACATCCACATCGCCGAGTCGAGAAAAATCGGGATTCCACAAGAAGCCAAGGCCTTCGCCAATTCCGGGAAGTGTCAAAACGCGGATCATTAAAATTGCCCCGAGGATTAACAGCAATGGCATGAGAATTTTCGCACTTCGTTCAATTCCACGGCGAACACCAAACCAGATGATCAAAAAGTTCAGAAAAAATGTTATGACAAAAAAGAGTAAGTGAGACGGAATTTGAGCGATCTTTTTTGCACCAGAAAGATAGTCACCCAAAAATCCAGCCATAGAATCAGCGCCAATCGCCGCACGAGAAAGTTCGCCCGTAATCGCGTACCAGATAAATCCTAAGAGCCACGATTCAATATAGATATAGAAAAAGAAAATCAACAGAGGACCAATAACTCCCAAAGATCCAAGATATTTCGCTACCGGGTGATCAACAACCGTATTTAAGATTCCCGGCCCGGTTCCGTGACCAACCTTGCCACCACGACGGCCCAAAGACCACTCCATCCACGCTAACGGGATTCCAATAATAACAAAGGCAATAAAGTACGGAATCAGAAACGCCGCTCCCCCATTTGCCGCAACTCTTCCAGGAAACACAAGGAAATTCCCCAGTCCCACAGCACTTCCCGCCACCGCAAGAATCACTCCGAGTCGCGAACCCCAATTTTCACGATTTTGATTCATATTCCATCCTTATTCAAATTTCATACGGGAATGATACCCTTTTCTACTAAAAAAGTCCCAAAGAAATTCTTCGGGACTTGCATCAATACAATTTTTGTAACTACTCAGGTGTTAGCGGGGGACAAAAACTCGCTTCAGCACTCGTTCCC
>DYSA01000179.1 GCA_020726425.1 Fibrobacter succinogenes
ATTTGGTTCGAATCTGCCTTGAAATCATGACCTGCTCTATCTGGGTAATCGGGTAGATATTTGCGGTATAAAAAAGATCATGTTTTCTGCGAACAGTAGGGCAAGGAGTGGAAAGAAAAAAAGGCAGTTTCGAAAAACTGCCCTGTACCGGATCAAATATTCAGCAACTTATTTCTGTATAGAGAATTTTGTTATTGAAGAACTGTTCATTCCCGTTACTTTCGCAACATACATTCCATTCGCGAGCTCTTTACCGAAAGAAATAGATGTCGATCCCGCAGATCCGACATTTTTCGATGTTGAAGAGATCAATGAACCATTTACTGAATAGATCGAGAGAGAATAGTGTCCTGCAGAAGGAGCAGTGAATGTCACTGATTTTGTTCCCGCAGTTATGTTCATCTCTTTTGCCAATTTTTTGGGTGCATCTATCGAAACATCACCAACGGTTCCATCGAGGCCAACGGGGTTTTGCATCCATGCAACCATTTGAGCCGCAGTTACAAAGCGAACTTCCGGTTTGGTGAGCGCATATTTCACAAACTCTTCGATTGCTCCACGACGCTGAGCAGGAGTAATGTTTGGATACATTTTGGCATCTTCGGCTGCGTCTTCAGGGAAGTAATAATCGGTGTGCATTCCCAATGTGAATGGTACACGGTTCGCTTTCGCATCTAATCTCTGATCAAGGGAGAATTTAAAGGTCGAAAGGAAGGTGATGCTGTCCATCTGAAGGCCACCATTTTCGTAGCTCGCAATCAAGTTGTAATCGAATCCTGTCCATCTTCCGTTATCTTTGTCGAAGTAGTCGATATGGGCAAATGCAGAATCGCGAAGTCCTGTTTTTACACCGTAGCGTTCCGCAAGTGAATCCGGTACGACGAGATAGTTGTAAACAGGAAGTTCAAAGAGTCCCGCAGTTTTTCCACAGGTCTTATATCCCCAGTCATCTTTACCTGTTGACCATTCAACTTGTAAAGAATCGGCTATACTTCCATTATCAAGCGTATAGGGCCAATAGTAGTTTGTTCCATCCTGGCCTTCTTCGCTTCCCTCTTCAATTGAGCAGTCGTACGTGAATCCGCGTTCTGCAAGAACCTGAAATGTACCTTCGCTATATTCAAGACGAGGAGTTCGGAATCCGGTGTTCTCTTTTGCCGTTACGGTGGTGGTTGCGAAGATTACAGAGTCATTGAGAATGATTTCAGCACTCCACTGTTCTTTGGTCCAGACACGACCATCGTATGCTTCATTAGTTTTTGGATCCACAAGGTGATCGAATGTGTGGTTTCCAATTTCATGGCCCGCATCAAATGCTCTTTGCCATGCTTTTGACGCATTCGCCGCATAGTTTCCGTTTACAAAGAAACTCATGTGAATTGGTGCATCATCAAATGTTCCCGTTGTTCCTTTTCCTGTTGGATTTTTTTTGTCTGCGAGGAAGTTTACAATCCAATCGATACCGAGCTCAGCACCGTTGTCGTCAGAACCAATCACGATGAATACCGGAACGTTATTAACTGCAAGTCCGCCCGGTGGAAGAAGTGATGCATCGAGTTTTGGTGCCGCAGTAAGGGCCGAAACACTCATCATTGAAACTGCAATGGCTGTCAGTGACAGTTTTTTCAACATGGAAACCTCTTTGATTGGATTGTTCTCAAATTTTCGCGTGGAAGATACATTTATTCCAAAAAAATAACGGGTTTTTGCCAATTTTTATTCATATATCTGTGGATAAATGTTCTCTGTTTGGCGATATTTCTAGGTCTTTGAAGATAATTCATTCAAAAAAATGAGCAAAACATCTGTGAAATAAGAAGAGAGTTTCAGTTCAAGTTGATGATCAATATGAAAAAGAACTGGCAGAGACTATTTTGGTCTTTCTGTTGAATAAATTCGTCTGTGATAGGTTTTTACTATGTTTCCACTTCCCCTGGGCTACTGTGAAACACATTTTCGGTTTGGAGGGATTTCACCTTCACTTCTTTTTCGGCGCGAACCGGAGATTGTGGTCGATTGTCCCGCTCGGTTAGGTTCCGGGAGCAACTGTCCGGTCATGGTCTTGGTAAATGAAATTGAAACGTACCCCGCAGAGATTATTTCACTGGAAGTTGTTCTTTTTGCGGCGGGAAACTCTGTGAAAACGGTGCTGTTTGATTCTCTCGATCGCTATGAAGTCGAACATCCACTTCAATTTAAAGCAAAACTCTATCATCTTTTTATTGAATCTGAATTTCTTGCCTCTGGATGGAATACGATTCAAGCGAAAGTGACCGCGAAGGTTCGGGGAAAACAGAAAACAGTCCTGAATGATAATTTTCCTACAGCATCACACGATCCTCTGAGAGTTTTTGTCGCCGATTTGCCATTTCCCGGATCTGGTGAGGCTATTTTTGGCGATTTTCATGCTCATTCTATTCACACACAAAGTCCCGTGGAGTTTGGCGCTCCTTTGGAGAGTGTGGCACTTATGGGAAAAGCTTCGGGACTGGATTTTGCGGCAATTGTAGATCACTCTTACGATCTTGAATGCGATATTCACAACTATAGAAACCGCGATGCAAATCTTTCAAACTGGAAGTTGCAACAACGTGAACTTCCGCAGGACGATTCATTTACTCTCATCGTGGGCGAAGAGATTTCCGGGCGAAAAGGGCGCGGTGGAGTGGTGCACCTTGGTGCAATGGGACATGAATCGTTTATTCGCGGGTCTGGCGATGGTGCACGGATTGGCTACGATCGCAAATCAGAACCGACGCTGGCCGAAGCGGCGGATCAGGTGGTGAACGAAAAGGGAATAACCTTTGCCGCTCACCCGGGCGAACGAACATCGCTGTTGCAGAGAATTATGCTTCGGCGGGGAAACTGGAATTTGGCAGATCTTAGCGATTCTGTGACAGCATTTCAGGGAATCAATGGCGGATTTGGAAAGTTCTGGTTTATAGCCCGTAAATTGTGGGTAAAAGCGATTCTTTCGGGGAAAAGAATCCCCTTAGTCGCCGGCAATGATGCTCATGGAGATTTCAATCGCTATCGAGCTATCGGTTTTCCCTTCCTTTATGTGAAAGATAATCCTCATCGGTTTTTCGGATTGGGTAGAACGGGGATTTATAGCAATGATCGTTCGAAAGATTCAATTTTTGGGATGGTTCGGCGGGGAAAAACCTTTATTACTGATGGACCTTTTTTGTCGATCTGTGCTGAAAGCGGTTCCGTTGTGGGTGAAGAGATCGATCGATCGGTAGAATTGTTTGTTCAGTGTGAAAGTTCCGAAGAGTTTGGGCCACTGGCGCAACTGTTGGTTATAACCGGAAGCTTCGCGAATCAAAAAGAAACAGTTTGGCGAACTATTTTTCCTGAAAATTCATATTCTGCTTCGCCAAAGATCGATTCTGCAGTGTTGATATCAGCAGATTACATTCGGGTTGAACTTCAAACGGCGGTGGGGAAGCGATTCTTTGCATCGAAAGCGGCTACCAGCCCGGTTTGGATGAAATAATTCAGGGGTATTGAGACAAAAGCATCAGCGATAATAGATTACGGGTATAGAATCCCATTGGAGATAGAGTGATAGTAATTGGAATTGACCCGGGAACACGGGCGTGCGGTTTTGGGGTTATCGAAGTGACTGGATCGATCGTTCGGTCTGTGGAATATGGTGTTATTCGCGCTAATGAGAAACTTCCTGTTCCCGAACGGCTCAAAATTATCTATGATGGGGTGAAATCGATTTTAGATCAATACAAACCTGATGTTGTTGGCGTTGAACTGGCATTTTTCGGGAAGAATGCAAATACGGCACTCGTTTTGGGGCAGGGGAGAGGAGTTATTGTGTTGGCTGCTGTGCAAAGCGGTGCACAACTGATTGAAATTTCACCCACAGAGGTAAAAAAAACGATCGTAGGCAATGGCCACGCTTCAAAAGATCAAGTTGAGTTCATGGTTCGCGCTCTTTTGAAACTTCCGCCTGATACTATTAAAGACGACGCCTTCGATGGATTGGCAATCGCTTTAACTGCGAATAATTTCCATAGTTATGCATCAATTCGCAGATAAAAATGACTTTTTCTGATGAAATCAATCACACTTGCATACCTTTACTGTCAGATTACTATCAACCAAATCCGTAGTGGTTTCAAAAATGAGTGGAACCAAAGAAGTGAGCTGGAAGCGGCTTGATGAATTGTGGAATTTCATCGATAAGGATGAGGAGTTTTCAAAAATTATAGAAACTACGGTTCGTGAGTCTCTAAAATAGTTGGAGTATTTCACGATTGATATAAAATGGGCGATACTTACAAAGTATCGCCCATTTTTATCGATTCTGTTGCAACTATTTGATTCCCAGCAGTGCCAGAAGTTGAGGATAGTGTTTGAGAGCTATTTTTGCAACTCGTTTGTACTCTTTTACCCAATCAAAGAGCTCTTCGAGAGCTTCATTACGCAAACGGGTTGCTTCAACAGATTCATTTTCTGCCTTTTCTTTTGCAATGATCGCAGATTTATACTCAGTGAGCAAATCAAAGTCTTCACGCAGAAGATCTTCGGTTATTGAGTATTTCTTTAGTGGCACAATCCATTCGGGAGTTTCAAAAATCGTCGTGTAGAACTGTGTTGACTGTTCAATAACCCCTGCAATGGTTTCTTTACGTGGTTCATCCAACTTGAGTGCATCACGAACAGGAAGATTTTTATCAAATGCAATTTTGGAATAGCTGATACGATCTTCATATCGAGGAAAAAGCATCTCTTTGGCCATTTTTTTCTTCTCTTCAGCATTGACGACTTCACTATGAAGAGTATCGCGGGTCACAATGGCTGTGCGCCCTTTGGATAGCAGTGATTCAGCTTTTTTTACCTCTGCTGCAGGAAAACCAACCGTTTCCATGATTGAAGATACTTCGGGAAGTTGCCCTTTTATGATGATTTTTTCTGCAGAATTAAACTTATCTGCTTGTGATTGCCCTGAACGCTTCTTTTTTTCTGGTTCAGTTTGAGAAATTTCTTCATTCTCAATCAATAATTCTTCCATTAGAAGATCCTTTAAGTAAAGTTGTAAAGAAAAGACACATCATGCTGTGCCGTGAAACTATTAAAAGAAATTTTATCGCACCCGATTTAATAATTCAAGGAAAAAATTCAAAAATTGAGAATAGTATGATTGATACTATTAATCAATTGATTCTGATTGGGGGTAATCATACTTGTTTCTTTACATTTATATATTGTTCTTAGAATTTTTTTTGCTACTATTTTGAAATCATTGCAGAGTGAGTATCATTTGCACTAAAACGTTTACCTCTTCAATATTTTTCTGTTAAATCATTTCTGAAATGGGCTAAATCACTTCGGGAATGGACAAAATCACTTCGGGAATGGACAAAATCACTTCGGGAATGGACTAAATCACTTCGGG